>SXRF01000124.1 GCA_005792635.1 Rickettsiales bacterium | reverse complement strand
TCCGCCAGCAGCAACAAAATCAACAACTCTTTTCCTTAAGTCAACACTGTAAGTCATTTTTGCCCCCATAGGTTGTGAAAACAAAAATTGCTTACATTATAATGATTAAAAATGTGTAAATATTAAGCCAATTGACTATAATAAAAATTATGTCAATTATTGAATTCCAAATTTAAATGCCAGTGAACAATTTATGCTTGTGCCACCACTATAGCTATTAGAATAACTAGCCCCTCCCGTGGTATGAAAACAAGTGGTCGCACTATCTGTTCCTGCAGAAGTTGACCACTCTTGAGTTCCACCTACACCTCCTAGAGCTTCCGCCGTCACATTACCCGTAAGCGGCTTTCCATCATCAATCTTTTCGTCTATAGCATAAGCTTGTGCTACGGTAAAAGCTGGAGCTGGGAGAATAGCGGGACTGAATGCAGTACCCACAGCACCACCATTCACACTTATTATTGACACATTAAAATAGTTGATAATACTATACAAATTTGCGGCACTTCCGCTATGCACATAGACAGAACTAATTCCTCCTATTTTAGCAGCAGGAAAGAAGGCTCTGCATAAAACAATTGTTCCACATGAAGGAAGAACTTCATCTGTATTGGTTTTAAAGCCCCCCTCAATAAGTCCTGAATTAGTTGATAAATCCTCCCAGAAAAAAAAGTTCTCTCCACTCTGAACCCAAGGATAGGCATCAGCCCCGTTCCATCCCTCCAATTTTCCATCTCCATTACCACGTCCTGCTGTCCCAGCCCGCGTGGGGGCAGCGACAAAGCCAAGAGCAGCTACTTCTGAGGCGGGAATATCCCCTGGTAAATAATTATATTTGACCTTAAAAGTATTAACGGCAATTTGATATTTCTCAATTTGTGATATTTGGCTGCGAATGGTAGAAGCATTAATCAAATCCTGCCCTACCATCACCACACCAACTAATAAGCCTATAATTACTAAAACTATACTCAATTCAACAAGAGTAAATCCATGTTGGGAAGTTGGGAAGTTGGGAAGTTGGGAAGTTGGGAAGTTGGGAAGTTTTTAACATCTTAAATATCCTGTCAATAGAATTCATATAAAGAAAAGTAAAACCCTAATTCTCGCGATTCTCAGTAGGCATGGTACCTTGTTTTCTACAGGTTTTTCTTCTTTCTTTGGCTCAATTTTTTTAATTTTAGCATCAGGCACAGGAAGCAGTGAACGAGTGGTCGGCATCGCCTTAGGATCGTAGAAATACGACCCTAGAAGAAGAATAATAATAGTAACCCTGCGATTGCGAGGATTGCTCGGCTCTTGTGGCACGAGCAATTCCTTATCCGCCATTGCCATAACCTTTACCACGCGGGTTTGTTGTTCTGGTTTATCAAAACCAAGAGAATTCATGACTACTAAACATCCAGATTTTCAACCGAGAGCGCATTACTCACGATAAAATCACGGCGCGGCTCAACGATGTCCCCCATGAGGGTTGAAAAAATTGATTCACTTTCCACATCATCCTCAATTTTCACCTGAAGCAAACGGCGAGTTTCTGGGTTGAGGGTGGTTTCCCAAAGCTGCTCTGGATTCATTTCCCCAAGACCTTTGAAGCGGTTGATGGTTGAGCCTTTTTTCGCCCAATCCATCAGCGTGGTGTAAAGCGCGGTTGGTGTTGCGACTTGTGCGCTATTGCTCTTGCGCGAAAGCACGCCTTCGCCCGCAAAATAATTATCCAGATAGGCAAGGTTGCTGGCGATTTCGTGCGCGTCTTTGCTCATAAGATATTTTTCTTCAAGGAAATAAATTTCCTCCACCCCGCGCACCATGCGGCGGATTTTGAACGAAGCATTTTCAAAGGAACACGTCCAGCCAGCTTGCTCGCCAAGCAATTTCGCCAGTGAAGCTTCCCAAGCTTTGGCTTTTTCGTCGCTTCCGCCTTTGCCGTCAAAAACATGCGCCAGTGCCGCTGCTTCAAACAAATGCGTTGGTGTTTTCTTTGCCAGATTTTTAATCGCGGTTGCGATTTTTGCAGCTTGCTCCAGCACAGCCCTCAATTCATTTCCGCTTAAAATCCGCCCGTCAGACAGCGCGAAATTCGCTTCTTCCAAGCTGCTGGAAAGCAAATGTTGCTCAAGCGCGGCATCGTCTTTCAAATAAACATCATGGCTGCCGCGACGCATTTTATACAGCGGCGGTTGCGCGATATAGAGATAGCCCTTGTCAATCAGTTCGCGCATCTGGCGGAAGAAGAAGGTGAGGAGTAGAGTACGAATATGTGAACCATCAACATCTGCGTCGGTCATAATAATGATTTTGTGATAGCGTGCTTTGTCAATGTTGAATTCCTCGCGGCCGATGCCAGTGCCGATAGCGGTTATCAGCGTGCCAACTTCTTGGCTGCCGAGCATCCTATCAAATCGCGCCCGCTCTACATTGAGAATCTTACCTTTTAGTGGCAGAATTGCTTGATATTGACGCGAACGCCCCTGTTTTGCTGAACCACCTGCCGAATCACCCTCTACGATGAATAGTTCAGATTTTGCAGGGTCACGCTCTTGGCAATCAGCGAGTTTTCCTGGAAGCGAGGCAATGTCTAGCGCACCTTTGCGACGAGTTAATTCGCGGGCTTTGCGGGCGGCTTCCCGCGCCGAAGCTGCTTCAATAATTTTTCCGATAATCAGTTTTGCATCCTGCGGATGTTCCTCCATCCACTGCGCCAGCTTGTCATAAACCAAACTTTCCACCACAGGGCGCACTTCCGAGCTAACCAATTTATCCTTGGTTTGTGAGGAGAATTTCGGGTCGGGAACTTTAACAGAAACCACGGCGGTTAAGCCTTCCCGCGCATCATCACCCGTAATCGCCACTTTTTCCTTTTTGCTCATCCCGCTTTCTTCAAAATATTTATTGATAGCGCGGGTGAGCGCAGCGCGGAAGCCGATGATATGCGTGCCGCCGTCGCGTTGGCGGATATTGTTGGTAAATGCCAACACATTTTCATGGTAAGAATCGTTCCACTGCATGGAAACTTCCACCGCGATATTCACGCCTTCGCCAGTGTCTTTTTCACCGTTGATAACCACGGTTTTGTGCAGCGCGGTTTTTCCCTTATCCAAATATTGAGCGTAGGCTTCCGTTCCGCCTTCGTAATAAAATTCCACTTCGGTTATGGGATCAGTGCGCTCATCTTTCAGTAAAATCCGCACTTTGGAATTAAGAAACGCAAGCTCGCGCAGGCGGTGTTCAACAGTTGCGAAGTTGAACTCGGTCATGGTGAAGGTTTCTTTGCTCGGCAAGAAGGTTACCATCGTGCCTTTTTTGTTCGGCGCATCGCCAACAATGGTCAAGTGTTGAGTAGTGTCACCATGCGAAAATTTTGCTTCATACTGCTTTCCGCTGCGCCAAATGGTGAGGTTTAGATACACCGACAGCGCATTCACCACCGACACGCCCACACCGTGCAAACCGCCAGAAACCTTGTAGGAATTTTGGTCAAATTTGCCGCCCGCGTGCAGCTGGGTCATAATCACTTCCGCTGCCGAAACGCCTTCGCCCTCGTGAATATCCACGGGTATACCGCGACCATTATCAGAAACCGAACATGAGCCATCGGCATTCAAGCTCACCGTCACAAGGTCGCAATGCCCCGCCAAGGCTTCGTCAATGGCGTTGTCCACCACCTCGTAAATCATATGGTGCAAGCCAGAACCATCGTCCGTATCTCCGATATACATCCCCGGCCGTTTGCGAACCGCCTCCAGACCCTTCAAAACCTTGATGGAATCCGCACCATAATCATCCTGTGCATTTTGGATATTTTGTGCTGTTTGTGCTGCTGACTGCATATCGTTTTCCATTTTCATTGCTTCCGCTGATTTACTCATTTTTGTTCCTGTATTTTCAATTCAATTTTACTCAGCGCAAACACTAGCATAACCCGCAATGATTAAAAGCTTTTTTTGCTTAATTATTGCGAGATTATTGCCCCATTTTCTACCTTAAAAAACTGGGCTTTTCCTTGCAAATCCGCAAACCCAGAAAAATCTGTTCCAGTCATCCAGACTTGCGCTTTTAATTGCTGAATTTCCTCAAATAATTCCGAGCGTTTGACTTCGTCCAGATGCCCCGCCACTTCGTCGAGCAAAATAATCGGCGTAACCCCGTGCCACTGGCTGCCCGCGCGCGCTTGGGCAAGGATTATTGAAAGCATCATCGCCTTTTGCTCGCCCATGGAGCAGCTCTGCGCGGGCATATTTTTGCCAAGATGGGTAACGCAAAGCTCGCTGCGGTGTGTGCCGACCAAGGTTCGCCCTGCCGCTGCATCGCGCCCCCTGCCCTCGGCTAGTGCGGTTTTCATAGCGTTTTCAGCTTCAATCGCGCTGCTGCCTGCCTTTAACAAATCCTCCACAAATCCGCGTGCTTCCACAAAAGCCTTTGGGAAACTGAGTGGTGAAGAGGCAATAGTGTGGTTAATATGATCGGCGGTGGTGATGCGGGCGATGGCAGTTGCGGACGCCGTTTCCGCCATAGTTTGCTCAAGCGCGTCTAGCCAGATTTTATCGCCCCGCCCAAGATCCAGCAGCTTGTTTCGCTCGCGCATGGCATAGTCATATTCATTAATTCGGCTGGCGTGGTCGGCATCAAAGCTAAAAACCAGCCTGTCCAGAAATTTGCGCCCTGCACTCGCGCTTTCGCCAAATAATTGCTCCATCTGCGGAGTTAGCCAAATCATTGATGTATGGCGCGAAATTTCCGCTTGACCTTTTACGAGTTTTCCATCAATTTTTACGATGCGCTTGTCAGTGTTTTCAATGCTTTCGCCGTCGCGCCCTGTACCGATTTTTACCTCGCCCAACCGCCCGATTAGGTTTGCGGAAATTGCCCAATAGTTAGGGACTAGGGACTGGTGACTAGGAACTAGTTTATCAATCTCCGAAAGCTTGGCGCGGCGCAAACCCCGCCCGAAGGTGAGCAGCGAAATCGCCTCCAGAATATTGGTTTTTCCCACCCCATTTTCGCCAGTAAGCACCACAGGATCAGGATAAATCTCCATCCGCGCATAGTCATAATTGCGGAAATTGGAGAGGGCGAGGCTTTGCAAAGATATGATTTTTGCAGAACTCCGCAAAGATTCTTCGTTTCGCTCAGAATGACAAATTGCGGTCATACTCGCATAGGCATGATGACATAGAGTGCGCCGACATCCGCCGTGTCGCGGACAAGAGCGGGGGCGTTGCCATCACCCAGCATAAACTGCGCGGTATCGCCCTCTATCTGCCCCATCATTTCGAGGAGATAGCGCGAGTTAAAACCAATTTCAATCGGCGCAGAGGAATAAGCCACTTCGATTTCCTCGCTCGCCGCTTGGTCGCCACCACCAGCAGAAAGGGTCAGCTTTCCGCTTTCCAGAGCTATTTTTATCCCACGCGTTTTTTCTGATGAAATAACCGATACGCGGTCAACCGCTTGTGCAAATTTTTTGCAATCCACCTCAAGCAATTTGTCATTAGCGGAAGGAATAACGCGCTCATAATCAGGGAAATTGCCGTCAATCAACTTGGAAACTAAAACCGCATTACCATAAACAAAGCGGATTTTGCTGTCGGACAAGGAAACCGCAACATCGCCCTCGCTATTTTCCAATAGTTTGCGTAGCTCATAAATCGCCTTGCGCGGCACAATAACGCTAGGCATTCCGTCCGCACCCGCAGGCACAGCAACCTCAATTCGCGCTAAGCGATGCCCATCAGTCGCCACCGCTTTTAGCAATTTCCCCTCGCCCTCACCCGCCACATGCAGGTAAATCCCGTTCAGGTAATAGCGCGTTTCCTCGGTAGAAATCGCAAAGCTTGGCTTGCTGATAAGTGCCATACATTCGGCGGATTTCAGCGTGAAATTATGGCTTAAATCCCCTTCCGCCATCACAGGAAAATCATCAACAGGCAGGCAAGCCAGAGAAAAGCGCGACTGCCCGCTGCGGATAGAAATTTTTGCGCCATCATCGCTGGTTTCCAGCTCCACCTGCGAACCATCAGGCAGTTTGCGCACAATATCATAGAGCATCTGCGCGGGAACAGTGGTCGCCCCAGCATCCGCCACATTTGCTTCCAGTTTTTCAACGATGGCAATATCCATATCCGTTGCGGTGAGCGCGACTTCCGCGCCCTTCGCCTCAATTTTTATATTGGACAAAATGGCAATCGTCCCGCGTTTTTCCACCACCGACTGCACATGGGCAAGACTTTTAAGTAAATTGGCGCGTTCTATGGTTATTTTCATATTTTTTACTCATTTTACAGTTAATATTTGGAATATTTTGGAAAACTATAGCAGCCAAAATCAGCTTTGCAACAGCAACATTGCGTCTCTAAAAACTCCTTTTTATAATCTCGAAACATAATAATTTTGAGAATGATTATCAACTACAACCCAAAAAACACCCTATCACTTAGTTAAAACAAATAACCAATATTCTGCATTCCTCACCATCATAAGAGAACCTTAGCACAGAAAAAAATACACTGGTAGTGGCTCTTGCTCTTTATTTTATCGTCGTTAGAAACAGCCAAAGCCCTTAAAACCCCATAATTTCACAAAATATTTCACAAAAATCACTATATTAAGGCTTTGTTTTATGCTATAATTAGATAGATAAAATGCAATATATTCAGTGAGTTGTGAGCATGGAAGCAAAAGATGATTCAAAGCAACGCATAACTCTGCGCTTGCTGGCTTATTGGGAAAAGCTGCGCCTTGGTCGCGATATGCCCTCGCCTAGCGATATTAATGCAGATGATTTGCAGGATTTATGGGACTATTGTTTCATTATTAATCTTAAAGACTTTGACAAGGATTTGAAGGCGAAAAATTGCGACTATACTTATCTTGGAAAAGCGTTACAGACTAGCTGCCTTAATGCGTCAAACCCTGAAGCATCTGAAGAATCGCCGCTTAATTTCAAAAAACTATCAAAAAACTGCCTGAAAGCTATACAAAACTCATCCCCTTTATTAGATGAGGGGGAATTCGTAACCCCGCAGAATAATATAGTAAAATACCGCGAATGCCTGCTCCCCCTTGGTGAAAACGGGCGGATAGAGGCTATTTTGGGCGGAATGCGCTTCAGGCTCTACTGAAAAAGTTTTATAGTGAACCTGTTAAATTAGCTATTGACTTAGATGTTGCCTTACAATAAATTTCCATCTCTTTTTATTATGCAGTTGGCATTTTATATTTAAGTTTGGTACTAATTTTCTTATTTTTAAGGCGTTTATTTATATGCAGACCTATTCGGCAAAGCCGTCTGAAGTGACGAAAAAATGGCTGGTGATTGATGCAGATGGCGTGGTTCTTGGGCGTTTAGCCTCTGATATAGCCAAAATTCTGCGTGGAAAAAATAAAACCATTTTCACCCCACATATTGATACTGGTGATCATGTTGTAGTTATCAACGCTCAGAAGGTAAAACTTACTGGTAAAAAGCGTACCAACAAGCTGTATCACCGCCATACTGGTCATCCGGGTGGGATTAAAACAGTTACTCCAGAATTTATTTTGAACAGCCAATACCCTGAACGGGTTATTGAGAAGGCTGTTGAGCGCATGATGCCGAAGGAAAGCCCTCTGGCACGCGAACAGCTTGGTAAATTGCGTGTTTATGGTGGAGCAGAGCATCCGCACTCAGCGCAAACACCAGAAGTTTATGATTTTGCAGCAAAAAATCCAAAAAATAAGAGGTAATTAAAGTGGCTAAAGCAGAAACAAAAACCACCACAGTAGTAGTAAAAGCAGCGGCGAAAACCCCAACTAAGTCAGCGGTTCGCGCCCCAAAGAAAGAATCTTTTGGTGCTGACCCTAAGGAATTAATTTGCTATGGCACTGGTCGCCGTAAAAATTCTATCGCTCGCGTTTTCTTGAAGCGCGGCAGCGGTAAAATCACGGTAAATGGTCGTGAATTGGATGTTTATTTTGCCCGTCCCGTTCTTCGCATGATTATCAACCAGCCTTTTGGCGCGATTGATCGCATCGGTAATTTTGATATTAACTGCACAGTTGTTGGTGGCGGTCTTTCTGGTCAAGCGGGCGCAGTTCGCCACGGCATCAGCCGCGCTTTGGATGAGTATGATACAGTTTTCCATACCGCACTTCGTAAAGGTGGCTTCCTTACTCGTGATAGCCGTGTTGTTGAACGCAAAAAATATGGTCATAAGAAAGCTCGTCGTAGCTTCCAGTTCTCCAAACGCTAATCGTATTTTGGAAATATATAATACAAAAAGCACCAGAAATGGTGCTTTTTTGTTATACTCCAAATACTATACTCCCTGCCGCTTCTCTTCCAGCTCTAGCCAGCGGGTTTAGGCTTCTTCCAGCTTATGCTGAATATCCAATCAATCCAACTTCCACATTGACACACAGCCCCATGTTCCCGCTGCATCCTTATAATTTATTGGGTAGTATGTATTAGTGGCATATGTTCCACAATACCACGATGACGATACTTGTGTTAATTTTCCAGAATATGGTAATCCGTCATCAATTTTTGTGTCAAACTCTTTAGCATCAATAGGAAGCATCCCAGTTGGGTTAAAAACAGCAGAAATAGGACCATATGATCCATCTCCAGATTGTCCGCCAATACCTAAGAAATTGCCCGCTTTAATGTTTGGTGCTGACCATATATAAGGATAGTTATAAAAAATATCTATCAACATAGTACTACTATAAACACTAGGTAATGCATTAAAATTAGGATAAACCCCAAGGGCTGGTGACCATGGATGACCTGTTATGCAGCCAGTTTTTACTAATCCTGCTATAGTTAGCTGTTGGCAAACATATCTAATTTCATAACCTTCTATCATTCCATTTCCATGAGGGCTTGGCGACCATCCATCTGGGCTTTGCCCAAACAACGCTACGGAATCAGCGCAATCCCCAGGAATGCAATTATATTTTGTTTTGAAAGTGTTGTATGCTATTTCATATTCACCGTATTGGCTTACTAATGAGCGAAGTTCTGCTGAGTGAATCAAATCCTTACCCACCAAAACTCCGCCAATAATTAAGCCGATTATTACCAAAACAATTGAAAGCTCAACCAGAGTAAAGCCAGCTTTAATTTTAGTGATTTTTATTTGCAATATCTGCTTGACAACTAACCACAAAACCTGAAATTTTTGCTTTGCTTTGCTTTGCTTTGCCATTTTTATGTCCTCAGTTTGACTAAGCTTATTTATAGTCACAAACACTTATTGTACAAGTTAAATCAACCACCCGCCCTCTTCTCTTCCAACTCCAGCCAGCGGGTTTCAGCTTCTTCCAGCTCGTTTTGCAAATCGGCGAATTTGCGCGAGGAAGCGTCAAATTTCTGCGGGTCTTTGGTGTATAAATCCACATCCAAAAGTTCTTCGCGCAAAATTTTCATTTCTGCTTCCAGCTTTGAAATTTTCTGCGGTAGTTTTTCTAAATCATGGCGTTCTTTGCCTGAAAGATTTTTTGCATTTACGGGCTTTTGCGGCGTGATTTGCTGTGCATTAGCCGCCGCTTTCTTCTCCGCTGATTTCTTAGGGATTAGCGATTTTTTCTTTTCCGCATAGTCGCTATAGCCGCCGATATACCCCTCAACAACTGCATTCCCTTCAAACGCCAAAACTTCGGTCACGGTTCTGTCCAAAAAGTCACGGTCATGACTTACGATTATCAGCGTGCCTTTATAATCAGCTAGTAGTTCCTGCAACATATCCAGAGTGTTCATGTCCAGATCATTGGTTGGCTCATCCAAAATCAACACATTTCCGGGATTGGCGAGGAGCTTCGCCAGCATCAGTCGGTTTTGCTGCCCGCCTGAAAGTGTACTGACGCGGTTACGCGCCATTTTTGGGTCAAACATAAAGTCTTTTAAGTAGCCACAAACATGGATATATTTTTCCCTAGTGCCACCAAGAAAAACATGCTCGCCGCCATCGGGGCAGAGCGTTCCCCACAAGGTTTCTTCGGGGTTCACCCCGCTGCGGGCTTGGTCAAAATAGGCGATTTCAATGGTTTTTCCGCGGAAAACCCGCCCGCTATCTGGCTCAATATCGCCAGTCAGAAGCTTGATGAAAGTTGATTTTCCTGAGCCATTTTTGCCCAAAATTCCTATTCTATCGCCACGAAATATCCGCAGATTAAAATCTTTGAGTATGGGCAAAGTTTCTTCGCCGCGGGTAAAAGATTTATTCACTGATTTGAATTCAACAATCATTTTGGAGACTTGCGTCGGCGACATTGTATCCAGATTTATTGATTGCAATCGCTGGTTATACGCCGCTTTGTCAGCTTTCAGCTTATCGCGCAGCTTGAAAAGTTCGCTCAGGCGGCGTTGATTGCGTTTGCGTCTGCCGCTCACTCCGCCCTGCGTCCAGTCCACTTCGGCGGCGAGTTTCTTTTGCATATTTTGCAATTCTCGCGCTTCCTGTTCAACTATTTGCTCCGCCCATTCTTCGAAGTTTTTATAGCCATCGGGACAAGTTCTAATCATCCCCTTATCTATCCAAAAAACCTTGCGCGAAACCGCCGCCAAAAATGCGCGGTCATGACTAACACACACCAGCGCACCGCGATAGGCGGAGAGATATTTCTCCAACCATTCAATACCCCCGAGATCCAAGTGATTGGTGGGTTCATCAAGCAATAAAATATCAGGCTCAGCAACCAAGGCGCGGGCAAGAGCGGCGCGACGAAGCTGCCCGCCAGAAAGATTTTCCATAGTGGCGTTTATCTGCAAATCGAGAGGCTCGATTACAATATCAGCAAGGTGATGCTTATCATCGGTTTGCTCGGCTTTAGGCAGCCCAGACATAACAAACTGATGCACCGTGTCGCTCGGGTTATAATCCACGCTCTGCGCGAGGTAGCCAATGCTAGTATTTGGCAGCAAAAATCTTGTGCCTTTATCTTGGTCAATCTCGCCAAGGATTAGGCGCATCAGAGTGGTTTTTCCCGCGCCATTTTTGCCGACAAGGCAGATTTTATCACCGTCGTTAATGTGCATCCGCAGGTTTTCAAACAGTGGCTTCCCGCCAAACTGCACGCAAATATTTTCTAAACTTATAAGAACGGCTTCAGCCATGTTTTTTGAAAATCTCTCTATTAAAAATCGGGATTTTCATAATAAGCTGGTGGGCGAACACCGCGCACACGCTCGGTGAGGATACAGCGCATACTCGGGCGCGATTTCATTAGCGCATACCAATTTTGCGCCATTTTGTTATAGTTCCAATCCACATCACCCAAATAATCAAGAGCGGAAATATGTGCGGCAGCGGCGAGATCAGCCAGCGTCAGAGTGTCCCCCGCCAGAAAATACCTCTCCCCAGCCAAATAACCTATATAATCCAAATGGTAAAGTATGTTTTGTTTGCCGATACGGATAGCGGCGGAATTTGGCTGCCCTTCGTCAAAATATTGCTTAAAAGCCTTTTCAAACAATACATTACGGGTGACTTCATAGTCAAATTTATGGTCAAACCAATCAATAAGACGGCGCACTTCAGCGCGTTGGGCTGGGCTTCTGCCCAATAATTTGTTGAATTCGTAGGTTTCATCCAAATATTCGGTTATGGCGTACGCGCCAGAAACCACAGTGCCATTTTCTTCAACTAAAACAGGAACTTCGCCAGCTGGATTAAGAGCAAAAAACTCCAGATTACGATCCCACGGATTTTCCTGCACCAGATCGAAATCAAGATGTTTTTCCTTCATCATCATCCTGATTTTCCTACAGAATGGGGATAATGGGGTGTGATACAGAAGGCGCATATTTGAGGTCGTGCTTTGGCTGGCTAAAAATTAACTATTGACGGAGGTTACGCCGCATTTTGAAACTTGAAAAGCGATTTTTTAGGCTTTTTGCGTTGCCGTAAATATCTTTGCTCATATAGCCCTGACTGACTGTGGATAACTTGTTTTTTGCCCCTATAAAAGCTATGAAAAACAAGGCTTGCAGCCAAATCAAAGAAAAGTGATTTTGGGTGAGATTTTGCCTTGACGAACGAAAAAAATATATCTAGCTTGAAAGACCAACGAGGAAAAAACCAATTATTAACAATTTCAAATTGAAAACGGAATAAAAAAAATGGCAAATCATAAGTCGTCTGAAAAACGCATCCGTCAAACGGAAACTAAAACCGAGGTGAACCGCATCCGCGTTAGCCGCATCCGCACTTTTATCAAAAAAGTGGAAACTGCAATCGCCTCTGGCAAACAGGACGATGCTAAGCTTGCTCTTAAAGAAGCGCAGCCTGAAATCATGCGCGGCGTTAGCAAAGGCGTTGTGAAAATGGGAACGGCTTCTCGCAAAATCAGCCGCCTTTCTGCACGCATTAAAAAGCTGGCTGCTTAAGTTTCTAAATAATTTATATTGCTAATAATAATTTTCAACCGCTGGCTAACAAGCGGGCGTTATTGTTTTGTCTTTTTTTAACGGGTTTATGTTGGTTTTCTGTGGGTTTGTGGAGCAATTAGCTTATGGTTCTTATCGCGTCAAGTAGGCTTGGTGATTTAGAATATGCTGGCGAAATTTCACCAAGCGCGGCGTATGATTTTATTAGTAAAACCCCTTCCCTTGTCGTTGATGTTCGTACAGCCCCAGAGTGGCAGTTTGTCGGAGTTCCCGACCTCTCCGCCACCGTTAGTCAGTTACTTAACTTATCATGGAAAACCTATCCGAATTTTGCTATCAACGCTCAATTTGCTGATGTGTTAGCAGCACAACCAAATATAAACAAAGACACCCCCCTATTCTTCCTTTGCCGCTCTGGTGGTCGTTCGCTTGATGCGGCGGTGGCGATGACCGCTCTGGGCTATCAATATTGCTATAATATTACGGGTGGTTTTGAAGGTGACCCAAATGAAAACGGCAAGCGCGGGACGAAAAATTGCTGGAAATCTGCTAGTCTACCATGGGGGCAAGCATGAGCGAAGCCGCCACCTTGCAACAGCTGCAACCAAAAAATCAAACACTGGATGATTTGCTACTCTCCGCTTGGCATCGCGTTAGTGCAAAGCTGGCATTGAAATATGGTGATGCAGTGTTTCGCAGTTGGCTTGCGCCAATCCGCTTTATGGAAACGGCGGAAGGTCGCGTGAAGCTTAGCGTTCCCACGCGGTTTATGCGCGAATGGATAAATAAAAACTACATTGAGGAAATAAAATCGGCGTGGATGCAGGAGCAAGTTTCCGAGGGCTTCGCGCTGGAACTTATCGTGGTTGAAGCGAGTACGCAAAACACCGCCGCCAAGCCTGAGACTTTCAGCGTTCTAACTCCACAAAGCTGGCAGGCAGAGCCGTCACCAGCTGGTGCTGCACCACTTGAAATAGCTCCATTGGAAATAGACATCCAGATGGGCGCAGCCCTCGACCCGCGCTATACTTTTGAAAATTTCGTGGTTGGCAAACCAAACGAATTGGCACATGCGGCGGCGCGGCGGGTGGCGGAAACGGCAGAAGTTGTGCAAGGCTGCAACCCTCTGTTTCTTTATGGTGGTGTTGGCTTGGGCAAAACCCATTTGATGCACGCCATAGCATGGCATATCCGCACTAACAATCCAGAGCGCAGGGTTCTGTACCTCTCAGCGGAAAAATTCATGTATCAATTCATCCGCGCCTTGCGCTTTAAGGAAGCATTGGCGTTTAAGGAGCATTTCCGCTCGGTTGATGTTCTAATGATTGACGATGTGCAGTTTATAAGCGGCAAAGACTCCACGC
>SXRF01000123.1 GCA_005792635.1 Rickettsiales bacterium | reverse complement strand
GCCGCCGCCGCATGTGAAATTTATTTTTGCCACCACCGAAGCCCGCAAAATCCCCGTGACCATTTTATCGCGCTGCCAACGCTTCGATTTGAAGCGCATTGACAGCGAAATGCTGGCGAACCATCTATCCAATATCGCAAGGAAAGAAAGCGTTGAGGCGGAGGAAGAGGCGCTCACGCTGATTGCCCTTGCCGCTGAAGGCTCGGTGCGCGATTCCTTGTCGCTGCTTGACCAAGCGATTGCAAGGGGCGTGGAGGAAAGCGGGCAGATGCGCGTGACCACCGCCGCTGTGCGCCAGATGATAGGGGCGGCGGATCACTCGGCAACTTTCCGCCTGCTGGAATTGCTCCTCAAAGGCGAGATGGCGGAGGCTCTGGCAGAGGCGGAAGCGCAGTATGCGGCAGGTTCTGACCCGCTGATGTTGGTTAATGACGCGCTGGCGATTGTCCATCTGGTGACGCGGGCGAAGATTTCTCCCGCCGCGCTGAATGATGTCACGCTTTCGGAATATGACCGCACAGCGGCAAAAAAACTGGCGGACGCGCTGTCTATGCCTGTGCTTACGCGGCTGTGGCAAATGCTGCTAAAAGGCGTTTCCGAGGTGAAACTTGCGCCATCGCCGCTATCCGCGCTGGAAATGTTGCTGGTGCGCGTGGCGTATGCCGCCAACCTGCCGACACCCGCCGAGGCGATTAAAAACCTTGCTGCGGAAACGACAGAAAAAAAAACTCTTGAATTAGGGGAGCAGTTGTCAGTTGTCAGTTATCAGTTGTCGGAAAAAGAACAGATAACCGATAACCGACAACCGATAACCAGCTTCCCGCAAGCCGTAGAGCTATTCAAAAAAAACAACGAATATTTGCTCTATGATCAGCTAAAAAATCATGTTTGTTTGGTTGCGTTTGAGGCGGGAAAAATAGAGCTTAATATCGCTAAGGAATTACCACGCGATTTTGCAGGAAAAATTGGCGATTTGTTAACCAAATGGACGGGGGCATCTTGGAAAATAATTGCCTCAACCGCCGAGGGTGAAAAACCAC
Source organism: Rickettsiales bacterium (assembly GCA_005792635.1). Lineage (GTDB taxonomy): Bacteria > Pseudomonadota > Alphaproteobacteria > Rickettsiales > SXRF01 > SXRF01. Next base: position 38,809 of record SXRF01000123.1, on the reverse strand, counting down.
TCGCCGCGCAAGAAAAAGAGCAAAAAGAACGAACCATGAGCGAACTTTCCACTCACCCGTTAATCGCCAGCGCACTTTCGCAGTTTAGAGGCGCGAAGCTGGTGGATGTTCGGTAAAATTTAACTTGCTTTTTGTCCCTTATCGTGGTACATACAATAAGATGATTGTATCATTCATACATAAAGGGCTGGAGCGGTTTTTCAAAACTGGTTCAACCGCTGGCATTCAGGCAAAGCACGCTCCGAAATTACGAGTGGTATTGCAGCATTTGAATACAGCAAAAACAATTAATGATATAAATTTCCCAAATTCTGGTCTGCATCCGCTCAAGGGTGATAAAAGGGGATTATGGGCAATGAAGGTGAATGGAAATTGGCGCATAACCTTTGTTTTTGAAAATGAAAATGTAAGTATTGTTGATTATGTGGACTACCACTAAAGAGGTATAGAATGGGCAAAAAAACAGAAATAGAATGTGACGGCGATATGTATAATCCCCCTCATCCAGCGGAAGCTCTAAAAATGCTATATATTGAACCGCTTGGGCTAACCATAAAAGAAGTGGCTGAGCGTTTGGGTGTGGAGCGCAAGGCAATTTCGCGATTGTTAAATGAGCATACTAGTATCAGCCCAGAGATGGCAGTGCGTCTTGGTAAAGCATTTGGGACAACGGCTGATTTATGGCTAAACAAACAACGAGGCTATGATTTGTGGCACACGGAGAAGCGGCTGCATAATGAAATAAGCCATATCAAACCATTTATTATTTCTGCTATGAACGCAGGGTTTAGCGCATAAAAAATGCATTGGTCAGATGCCGCAATTATACTTTCCGCTCGCAAATATGGCGAGAGCGGCGCGGTGCTGCGCGTTTTAGCGCGGGAGCATGGTTTATATGCGGGCGTGATGCGCGGTGCGAATTCCAAGAATAATCGTGGTGTGGTGCAGGCGGGGAATGTTGTTGGTGCGGCTTGGAATGCTCGGCTTTCGGAGCAACTTGGCGCGTTCAAACTGGAACTTTTAGAGGCACACGCCGCACATTTGATGAGCGATGCTGGCAAGCTATCTGCTCTTTCCTCGGCTTGCTCGATTCTGGAACTTGTGCTACCTGAACGCCACCCATACCCCAAGCTTTTTGCGGTATTTCATGAGTTTTTGCACACACTAATTGCCAAAGACGATTGGTGGGAGGATTATGTTAAATTGGAGCTGGAAATCCTTTCGGAATGTGGCTTCGGGCTGGATTTGAGCGAGTGTGCGGCGACTGGGCGCACAGATGAGCTTATCTTCGTTTCACCAAAGTCAGGTCGTGCGGTTTGCGCGCAGGCTGGCGAGCCGTACAAGGCGAAACTACTAGCATTGCCAGAGTTTTTGTTAGGAAATAATGCTGCCAGCCATAAACAAATACTCGCAGGGCTTGCGCTTACAGGCTATTTCTTGGAGCATTCACTGCTCGCACCACACGGGAAAAAACTTCCCGCCGTCAGGACACGCCTAATTGCATTATTTGAAATTGAGTGCTTGAAATTGAACGGCGAATCATCCAATAATCCACTCTTATAAATAAACCAAATTGGAGTTTATCAATTTTATGCGTCGCATCACCAAGATCTGCCTAGTTTCCAGCCTCGCAATCGCTACACCGCTGTTGCTCGCGCCTGTGGTTTCTTATGCGGAAAAAAACGATACTTTGCAATTGCTCGGGCTGTTTGGCGATGTGTTTGACCGTATCCGCAGCGATTATGTTGAGGAAGTAAAAGATAGCGACCTCGTGGAAGCAGCGATGAACGGGATGCTTTCCTCGCTTGACCCGCACTCGGCATATATGAACGAAAAAGCCTTCAAGGAAATGCAAGTGCAAACCAAGGGCGAATTTGGCGGACTTGGCATTGAAGTGACCATGGAAAATGGTTTGGTGAAAGTGGTGACGCCGATTGATGATACGCCAGCCTTCAAGGCAGGGGTTAAATCTGGGGATTATATCGCCCGCATCGATGACACGGATGTTTTTGGGCTTAGCCTTTCCGAAGCGGTTGAGAAAATGCGCGGCGCGGTGGATTCCAAGGTGAAGCTAACCATCATACGGGAGGACGCTCTCGAGCCGCTTGAGGTTACCATTACCCGCGCGGTTATTGAGGTAAAATCTTCAAAAGCACGGTCAGAAGGTGACGACATTGCTTATTTGCGCGTTACCCAATTCACTGAAAAAACCACGGATTTAATGCGCGAGGAATTCAAACGCATTCAAAAAGATTTGCCAAAGCTGCGCGGCGTAGTGCTCGATTTACGCAATAATCCGGGTGGGCTTCTCGAGCAAGCAGTTTCTGTTTCTGACGCTTTCCTTAAGCAAGGTGAGGTGGTTTCCACCCGTGAACGCGACCCACAAAAGACTAAACGCTACAGCGCGAAAGCAGGCAATGAGCTGGTTGCTGATAATATCCCTGTGGTGGTGCTTATTAATAATGGCTCGGCTTCAGCTTCTGAAATTGTCGCAGGTGCTTTGCAAGACCATAAACGAGCGGTGATACTCGGTGTAAAAAGCTTTGGCAAAGGCTCGGTGCAGACAGTTATTCCAATTCCTGAGCATGGTGCAATCCGCCTGACCACCGCGCGGTATTATACTCCATCGGGTAATTCTATCCAAAACAAAGGGATCACGCCTGATATTGAAGTGCAACCAGCGAAGATTGAGCTGCTGAAGGGTGCTGACAAAATGCGTAAAGAAGCTGAGCTTCGCGGAAGGCTGGATAATCTTCAGGACAAGAAAAAAGACAAGAAGGATGCTGCTGCGCCAGAGAAACCAGTGACAGATAAATCTGCGCCAGAAAAGCCTGTTTCTGATAAGGATAAAGACAGTAAGGATAAGAACGGAGCGAAAGATAAAGATGCGTTGGCGAAAAAGACGGATGCTGAATCAGCGGAAGACTTCCAGTTGCAACGAGCTATCGACCTCATCCGCGCCCTCAATGTCTATAGTCAAGCATCGGCGGCGGATAAATAGGGTTCTGTTCAGAAATTTGCTAGCGACCTCGCCCGCCGCCGCCTTCTGTCCCTGCGAAGCGATTCCAGCGGTCGGTGCTTTCTCGTTTTTTGCCCGTCAAGCGGTTGCGGATTTGCTCGACTTTCGCGCTCCAGATTTCTTTATCCTCTTTTTCCTCGCGTTTTGGCTTCTCGCGGGATTCTTCAAGCAACTCAACGCGCTCCGCATCTAGCGAGCGCATCCGCACAAAGTTAAAAAACTCCTGATTAAAGCGATTTTTTTTAAGCTGGGCTTTTTTCTTATCTTGCTTAGAAGCTGGGCGGTGTCCAAAAATCATTTTTCCACCTCACTATCCGCAGCAAGCGCAACCTTCCTGCGACGCAAATTCGCCCGCAAAGCCGCCGCTAGCTTTTCCTGTTTTGCCTGCGCTTGCGATTTTTTACTCGGCTTTTCGCCTTTCGCGTTATTTTCTCTATTCATTTTCGCAGTATGACATTATTTATTGAATTCTGCAACTGTCATCGTTTTAAGCAGCGTTAGCGCGTGGATTTGTTTTATTTCCTCGGCAAGCAAGCTATGCACACTGCGAGCGCGGTCGATGCGCGATTTACCAGCAAAACAATCAGAAACGATAACTATTCCGATATGGGTTTCGGACTTACCATCAGGATTTCCCGAATGCCCCGCGTGCTTATGGCTTTCATCAAATATTTCAATGTGATGCGGCGTAAAAGCAGTGCGAATTTTATCCGCCATTTGGTTTTTTATGTTCACGCTAATAATTCTCCCGTCCAGCCGCTAGTGCTGCGATGCTTGCTATTATGCCATGGGCGCGAAAATGGCAATTCGGCATTTTTTTCCATTTACCGCAATCGTCCTCGGTTTCATCACACATCCCAGTAAAGCGCATTCCCGCCGCGTTCAGGTTGCCCATCGTGTCGCGTTGGTCGTTGATGCGATACATACCGCCCACAGCCACGCCATCAATCAAATAAACCATTGGTTCGGCGGGCGCGTTTTCCACCTTGTCAATGGTTGCGATGCCTTCCTGAATTATAACCTCGCTAACCCGCGCCCCCTCTTTTATCACCTGCATTTTATTGCGCTCTTTTTTGTTCAGCTCCAGCACTTCGTCGCCAGAAGTCACCGTCATAATCCCCATGCCATAAGTGCCTGAATCCGCCTTGATATAAACATATGGCGGCTCGGTGATGCCGTATTCCTCGTGTTTTTTTTGTGCATTGGCAATTATTGTATCCACCGATTTAGCAAGGCAAGTTAGGGAATTTTTATCCTTAAAATCCACTCGTCCGCATTGATGCGACTGGGCGCAGAGCAGCCACGGGTCAATAGCGAATTTGCTAGAAAAATCAGCGATTAACTTTGCGTATTCGGCGAAATGTGTGCTTTTGCGCCGCTGAAACCAGCCCATCTTGGTGGGCGGAATTATTGGCTGGGCAACGCCAAGCAGAATATCAGGAATTCCCGCCGTCATATCATTATTCATAATGATAATATCAGGCGTGAAACCATCACCTATTGTCAATTTATCAGCCGTTTTAACTAGTGGGTATTGGGTTATTCCCGCGCCCGTTGCCGAGGTGAATTTTTCCTCATTAGCGAGCGTCAAATTGCCGATTTTTACGCTCAGACCAGACGCTAAAAATAATTCCTGTAAGGTGGCTAGATTATCGAAATAAGCGAGATTGCGCGTGTGATTTTCAGGCACAATCAATATGTTTTTTGCTGTCGGGAAATGCTCCGCCATATAGCTGGTGATTTGGCGAGTGGCACGAACGCGAGCAGCGGGCGAAAGATTGTTAAATCCCGCAGGAAATAAATTCGTATCCACAGGCGCGAGGCGCAGACCAGAATGGCGTAAATCAACCGAGGTATAGAAAAATGGCTCGGCAATCTCGCGCTGCTGCGCCAGCCAATCCTCCACCTCATCGCCGCGAGTATCATATAGGTTTTTTAGGGTGGCTAGTATCAATGTCATTAAAAATCTTTCGTTATAATATTCGTCAAGAAATGGGCGTCAAAAAATGTGGTTTTGCCTCCCAATCATCGCTATTTGCCTGAACGCAGGCAAGGGCGGCGATGGCGGCGGTGTCGGCTCGCAAAATCCGCGCACCCATGCCAAACGGTTTGGCGAATTCACAAACGCCAAGCATCTCCAGCTCATCAGCGGTAAAGCCACCTTCTGGGCCAATTAACACCGCATATTTCGCATTTTTATCGGCGTTCTGCAAAATTTTCTGTAATGAAACCCCGCCTCCTGTTTCGTCGCCATAGAGCAATATCCTATCTGTTTTCCAATCACCCAATAAATAGGAAAGATCTTTGTAAGTTTCAATGGTGGGAATATCTAAGCGTTCGCACTGTTCAGCCGCTTCCACCGCGTGCGTCGATAGTTTTTCTATATTCACCGAGCGCACAACGCAGTGACGAGTGACAATCGGGATTATTTTGCAAACCCCAAGCTCGGTTGCTTTCTCCACCACGATTTCTGTTTTATTTTTAATCGGCGCGAATATCAGCCATAAATCTGGTGATGAAATTTGTGGACGGGTTTGCGAAATGGCGGCGGCGGTTACAGTTTTTTTGCCGACATGTGTTATTTCCGCCTGCCACTGCCCATCGATGCCGTTAAACAGGCTCAGTTTGTCACCAGCCTTGCAGCGCATAACGATGCTCAAATAATGCGCTTGCCCACCGTCAAAAAAAATATCGGCATTTTCCTTTAGTGGTTGCGTTGTGTATAAACGAATTTCCTGAGCCATAAAATTTCCATTAAAAAAACCACGAGAACCATTTTATGTTCCCGTGGTTTTTTAATTCTTTATAGCAAAACTATCAAGAAGAAGCTGATTTTTTCTCATTCAGTATAATCAAATATCGCTGCATTTCTTCTTTCAGGATAAGATTTTGTTTTTTTAATTCGGTAATCACCTCGAAATTCGGGGATGGATGGCTCACCTCGCGGGCAATTTGCTCTTTAATATGTTGGCGTTTTTCCGCAAGAGAATCGATATGAGCTTGAATAGACATAACAGGTTAGTTCCTTTCTATTTGATTGGACAAAAACTTGAATACCAACCCTGTGGCGAGGAGAGCATAATAGTCCGAAAAAACAAGGACTGTTGCTTTTCTGTCGCAGGTAGCAAATGAAATAGCATCTGCCGTCTTTTATTATATAAACTACTTGACCGAAAATTCAAGATAAAAGATACAGAAAGATTTTTTATTTTGCGGCTGCGCCAAAAAGAGACAAAAGCAAAGCAAATAGTGGAACAGTGAACATTAAACCATCCACGCGATCAAGTAATCCGCCATGTCCGGGAATTAGCGAGCTGCTATCCTTAACGCCAGCGCGGCGTTTCAGCCATGATTCAAATAAATCTCCAATTTGTGCTAAAATTGCCATAAATGCGCCAAGTGCCATCGCCCCAAGCAGAGTTGTTGGATATGGGGAATATAGATGTGCTATGCCGCCAATAATTGCCGCCGCCGTCATGCCGCCGCCCAGCCCTGCCCAAGTTTTATTCGGGCTGATGGCGGGCGCAAGTTTCGCGCCGCCGATGATGCGCCCTGAAAAATACGCGCCAATATCCGTCGCCCACACCACGGGCAATATATACGCAACCAAGGCAATATCTGTTTCGCGCAACCACAGCAGGCAAGCGCAGGGAATCGCCACATAAAACAGCCCGAGCAAGCCCCAAATTGCATCCTCGGTTTCAGTCAGAAAATCCCACTCGCGCAGCATTTGCAGCGCGGCAAGGACAATGAGCAACGCAAATAAAAACCCGCCAACCCACAACACACCAAGAACCATAGTCGCCAGAACCACGCCCGACACAACCCGAACCGATAAACCAGAGAATTTAGTGGCATTGTCCATACATAACCTGTTGAGCTAGTTTTATAAGATTATATCTAACCGCCAGACATATTCTTGTCATGCCGCACTCGTTGCGGCATCTGGGAAGAAAAGCATAGCTTTTCTCTTGTTTTTAATCCAGACCCCGCAATAAATGCGGGGTGACAAGCCATAGGATTTTTCTATGCTTCTTAGAAATTGTCGGGTGGTAAGTATAGCATATCGCATCATAGAATAATGCTTGTAGCCAAGTTTTTTGTCTAGCGCAAACAATGTATAAAAACCGCCTAGGAAAAACATCGAGAAAAAACCGCTTGAAATACGCATAAAATTGTTGTAGATAGCCAGTTCCTCTCAATAATGAGGGGAAATTCACAGGTTGTGTGACGCGGTTTTCCCTGCGGTGCGGGGGATGCCATCCAGTGTTTAGCTGTTGTATATATTGATTATATTGGCAGCAAATTCACAAGCACAACCGAGGTTTAACTGGAAAAAAGGATTTTATACTATGTCTCTACCCGCATTTAACATGCGCGAGCTTATCGAAGCTGGCGTTCATTTCGGTCACAAAACCAAACGCTGGAATCCGCGCATGGCTCCGTATATCTACGGCACTCGCAACGATATTCACATTATCAATCTTGGCAAAACTGTTCCTATGCTGCACGCGGCACTCGCGGCAGTGCGCGATGTTGTGGCGCAAAATGGGCGTATTTTGTTTGTTGGCACGAAACGCCAAGCTACTGATTTGGTTGCCGAAGCGGCTAAAACCTGCGGTCAGTATTACATCAATGAACGCTGGCTCGGTGGGTTGCTTACCAACTGGACAACGATTCAGGTTTCTATCCGCACTTTGCGTAAGCTTGATGAGCAACTTACAGGCGAAAATCTTGGTTTTACCAAAAAAGAATTGCTAGCGATGAGCCGCCAGCGCGACAAGCTGGAAAGCTCGCTGGGCGGGATTAAGGATATGGGCGGTCGCCCTGATTTAATCTTCATTATTGACACCAATAAAGAAGATTTGGCGATTAAAGAAGCGCAGAAATTGGGCATACCTATCGTTGCTATTATCGACAGCAATTGCAACCCAGAGGGGATTACTTATCCAATTCCGGGGAATGACGATTCAACCCGCGCTATCCGCATGTATTGCAAGCTTGTTTCTGATGCTGTGGTTGCTGGTATCGGTCAAAGCATGAGCAAGTCTGGCCGTGACATGGGGGCGTTGGAAAATGCTGGTGAAAAAATCACCGATTTAAGCGCACTTGCCACCGAAGGCAAGGACGAAGCGGACGCAGCGAACAATAAAAAATCTCGCGCTCGCAAAGGCGGCGAAGCAGAAGCTGCTCCAGCAAAAAAAGCACCAACTGTTACTGTTAAGAAAAGCAAGAAATAGTTGTTTTTAGAGTGAAAATGATTGAGAAAGATGAACCGACACGAGGATCTCCAGCGTATGAGTTATGTGAGTTCTCCCTGAGCAACGAGCAAAAGGAACTTCTTAGGAAAGGATTGCTTCCGTATATTGACCGAGATATTGCAAATGTGGATATTAGAGAATTGGCTAGTTTGATAGTGGAAGCTATACCATCGGAGATCTTGGAGAAAATAAAAGATGTTTTGGATCGAAAAATTGATGCTCCTGTTATAATTCATAATCTGCCAGAAACGGTCTGGGAGAATGGTTTTGCAAAGCAAGTGCAGAAAGAACCTGTTAGCTCGTTAAATCATTCTATGGAGTTTTGGGTGTCGCGTGGGATATTAGAAGCAACTGGATGTGAGTTTGCACGAGGAAAATTTCTTTTGCGAAAACAAAACGACCCCCATAGGGAGCATTTGGTGCATCGTGATAGAAATCCAGTTTCCATATTATCCGCTATGCATAATCCGATTCATGCAGAAACACAATTTGTTAATATGGAAGCTATGTTGGCAAGTTTATCAAGTGACTTAAAGAACAGACTAAAAATAAAACCTATGCCAGCTTTTGGGGTGTTTAATTCTATAACGCTTAGTGAATTGGAGAGTAGAATAAATGCACTTAGATATGACAATACAGTGGCAGCTCATGGATTTGCTTTAGAAAATCCATCTGATGGCGATAAACAAATATTTGAAAATGCAGTATCAGATCATATGATATCTGTTGATTTGCAGCCTGGAACATTGGTATTATGGGACACTATGTACCACCGTGCACGAGAAGGGAAGAAAGAAATTATTGTTGGGGATGGCGAGTATAATCGTGCTGTTATGTTTGTTGGAGCAGCACGAAACTAATGATATTTTGAAATGTTAAGAAAAAAGGAACAAAAAACATGACCACAGAAAAAACAACTATAACCGCTGAAATGATTAAAACCCTCCGCGAAGCAACAGGTGCGGGGATGCTTGATTGCCGCAAAGCGTTAGTTGAAAATGCTGGCAATATGGAAGAAGCTACCCAGTGGCTGAAGAAAAAAGGCTTGTCTGCTGCGGCTAAAAAATCTGACCGCGTGGCGGCTGAAGGTTTGGTGGCGGTTGCTTCCAAGGCTGGCAAAGCGGCGGTGATTGAGCTGAATTCGGAAACTGATTTTGTGGCGCGTAACGAACAATTCCAAGCTCTTACCAACAAAATCTCGGTTATGGCTCTTGATAACGGGCATGATTTTGATGCGCTAAAAACCAGCACTGAAGCGGAAGTAACCAGCGCGATTGCCACCATTGGCGAAAAAATCTCTCTGCGTCGTAGTGCGACACTTTCAGTTAGCAAAGGTGTGGTTGCGGCTTATGTTCACGGCGCGGTGGCGGCGGGCATGGGCAAAATCGCGGTTCTCGTTGGCTTGGAATCCGAAGGGGACACGGCAAAGCTGGAAGGTTTTGGCAAGCAACTGGCGATGCATATTGCGGCGTCTAACCCGAAATATCTCCGCAAATCCGACATAACCGAAAAAGATATTGCAAATGAGCAAGCGGCGGCTGCTGCGCAATCGGCTAAATTCTTTGACGCTTTTGTGGTGTTTGAAAATGCCGTTGCTAAATACAAAGAAAAAATGACCAGCGACCGCGCGTTTTCGGAAAAAGTTTTTGAAGCAAAACTAACCGAGCTTTCGCAAACTCTGCCAAATGTTGACGAGTTGCTCGCTGACTACGCCAAAGGTAGCGTGAGTGAAGACCGCAAAGAAAAGCAAAATGCTGAAAAAACCAAAAAACTTCTGGATGTATTCTTCCAAGAAGCTGCTTATATGCTGAAAAAAATGCGCTCTTATGGCGATGATGCGGCGATTAAGCAAAAATTGGCGAGCCTTAAAGTTGAGCGGTTTTTTGAAGAAAGCGTTCTTGAAGAGCAAATTTTTGTTATTGACGGAAAGAGCAAAGTGGCACAAGCTGTGGAAGCTGCGAGCAAAGATGTTGGCGCAAGCATAAAAATCAGCGAATTTATCTCGTTCCGCCTTGGCGAAGGTATTGAGAAAAACACCAGCGATTTCGCGGCGGAAGTTGCCGCTGCTTCTGGGGTTGCTGCTGCTTAATTTGATAAACCCTGCGGAGAGTTTTTCTTTCCGCAGGGTTTTTGCTGCGCTGCACAACATAAAGGCTGGGCAATTTTGTGTTTTTTGCTGGTCTTTTGTTATATTTAGGATTAAATCCTCTTTCCCTATAAGAAAAATCACTAAGAAAATTGACATAGAACAAGTCACGAATGGGAATTTTTGTCTTTATTGTTTCTAAAGCAGATAATGCTAAAAAAATAAAAAATAACCGCAGGGAGAATTTGAAGTCATGAATGCAAAAGTCGCACCAAAAACTGGGAATGGAGCTTCGGTATCCACAAATAAAAAATCAACAAACAAGCCATTTTATAAGGGGTTGTTCTTTCAAGTTCTTTTTGCGATATTCCTTGGTGTGCTTTTTGGTCATTTTTCGCCTGAAAAAGCGCAGGATATGAAGCCGCTTGGCGATGCTTTTATTAATCTTATCAAAATGTTAATCGCGCCGCTTATTTTTTGCACCATAGTTAGCGGTATTTCTGGTATGGGCGATGTGAAGCAAGTTGGGCGTGTTGGTGTTAAAGCCATCACTTGGTTTGTTGCCATGACCACGCTAGCTTTGATTATTGGTTGGGTGGTTGCTGATTTAGCAAAGCCTGGAATGGGCATGGGAATTGATGTTACCACACTAGACACCAAAACCGTTGAGTCAAAAGTGGCGGCAACCCATCTTTCCACGACAAAAGATTTTTTAATGCACATCATACCCTCTACCTTTGTAAGCGCGTTTGCTGAAGGGGAATTGTTACAGGTATTGTTTGTTGCGATTTTGTTTTCAATCGCCCTCACAAAAATTGGCGATAAGGTAAAACCAATTCATGACATGATAGATAGCTTTTCGCATGTATTGTTCAAAATGGTTGATATTGTTACTCTTTTTGCGCCGATTGGTGCTTTCGGGGCGATGTCTTACACTATTGGCAAGTTTGGGCTTGGCTCTCTTGCGAATTTGGGCGAATTATTGTTTTTATTCTATGCGACTTGTGTTGGCTTTGTTGCGCTTATTCTTGCGCCGATTGTACGGTTTTATTGCAAGCTCAGCATTTGGCAACTTATCAAATATATTCGCGAAGAGTTGTTTATCGTGCTTGGTACTTCTTCGTCGGAAACCGTGCTTCCACGCTTAATGGAAAAACTGGCGGCTCTTGGCTGTGCGAAGAAAATCGTTGGACTTACCATTCCTGCGGGCTATTCGTTCAATCTTGATGGTTCGTCGTTATATTTCACCATGGGCGCGATGTTTATTGCCTATGCAACTGATACACCACTTACTTTTATGCAAGAATTAACCTTGCTTGGTGTATTGCTAATTACTTCCAAGGGCGCAGCTGGGGTAACAGGCAGCGCGTTTTTGGTGCTGGCGGCAACTATGGCTTCTATGGACATCGTCCCACCAGAAAAACTTAGCGTTGGTCTTGCCTTGCTGTTTGCGATTGATCGTTTTATGTCCACTGGTCGTGCGATTATCAATATTATTGGCAATGCGGTTGCGACAGTGGTGATTTCTAAATTTGAAGGTGAGCTTGACCATAAGCTGGCAAAAGCTGTGCTAAGTGGCGAAGTTGAAGCCGACCTTACAATTCTGGAACGCTAGCCACAACCTTCTTTCTTGCTTCCCGATGCGCGATGTAAATTGTGCTGGCGGCGATTACTAGCGTGCCGATTATGGTGTGCGCATCCATGGTTTCCGCAAAGAAAATATAGGCAAGAACGGCGGTAAAAATCAGCCGTGTAAAGTCAAATGGTATTAGCACCACCATTTCTGTACCCGTGAATGCCCGAGCCATCAGCAAATGGGCGGCGGTGGAAAACAGGGCGATTACAAACGACATCGCCATTTGCTCCATGGTGAACGCCTGCCAGAACGGTATCGCCAGAGGCAGCGACCAGAAAAACATAAATACCGCCATGTAGAACACGATGGTTTCGGCGGGTTCGCTGCTGGTCAGGCTTTTTACCATCGTCCCTGATCCCGCCATCATCACCGAGGCGGCAATCACAATCCACCCCGCATTGCTGATGCCAGAAATATCAGGGCGCAGAATAATCAGCATCCCCACAAAACCCATAAATATCGCGCTCCAACGACGGATACCAGCCTTTTCACCAAGAAAAATCATGGCGAAAACAGTGGCAAAAATCGGCGTGGTGAAGGACAGCGCGGTAACCAGCGTAATCGGCATAATGGTTATGGAATAAAACCATAATTCCATGGCGACAATTCCGAAAGTTGCACGCCAGAAATGCCCCGACATGCGCTGGCTGGGAAAGCGAGGCACTCCGCGCATCAGCCAACCCGACCAAGCGAGAATAATAACGATGCTCCACACATGGCGCATAACCACAATTTGCGAGGAATGCAAACCACCAGCCATCATCCGTAATACGACATTCATCGCCGACAAGCAGAACATAGCAACGAGCATATAGGCAATCGCTCGCTGATTTTTAGAGATTTTTTTTGAGAGCCTGCTCATAATCTCGCTCCAGCGCGAGCGAAAAAGGCGATTTTCGAGAACCGCAGCGCAGTGTACACCAAGTACATGAGCAGCGGAAGCGCAGAAAACGCCGTTTGCAGCAAGCTGGAGTAGGGATTATGAGTAGGCTCTAAGAATTTATTTGTGAATATTCTGTACATAGTGCAAAATGCGGAAATGAATAAGAAGGCAGTATTATTATTATCAGGTGGGCTAGACTCTACAACTACCCTTGCTATTGCTAAGGCGCAAGGCTTTGCTGTCTATGCGCTGTCATTTTCTTATGGGCAGAAACATAAGCATGAGCTGGACGCGGCGGCGCGGATTGCGGCGGCGATGGGCGTTGCCGAGCATCGGGTGATAACTATTGACCTTGGCGGGTTTGGCGGCTCTGCCCTGACGGAGGATGGGCTGGTTGTGCCAAAAGACCGCGATGCGGTCGCGCTCGCAAGCGGTATCCCCATCACTTATGTTCCTGCCCGCAACACGATTTTCCTGTCCTTTGCTCTTGCATGGGCGGAGGTGTTGAAGGCTTATGATATTTTTATCGGTGTGAACGCGCTGGATTATAGCGGCTATCCTGATTGCCGTCCAGAATTCATCAAATCTTTTGAGCAAACTGCCAACCTCGCCACTGCTTACGGACAGAGCAAGCATATCACTGTCCATACGCCACTAATCGCCATGAGCAAGGCGCAAATCATCGAAAAAGGCAGAAAACTAGGCGTTGATTACAGCCTAACTACCAGCTGCTATGACCCAAGCGAAGACGGCAAAGCCTGCGGACACTGCGATGCCTGCCAGCTCCGCCTAAAAGGTTTCCGCGAGAATGGAATTTCTGATCCTGTGGGTTATAAGGAATAAAACCACTCCCAGTCCCAAGTTTTTAAGATTATCATAAACCAATCGGCTGTCATCCCTGATGACGGTGGTATTGGGTGCTATGGAGGGACAAGCTTATAGTTCGAATATGAGAAAAGTAAGTTATAGCGGACGAAAATGAGAAAATATGAAAGCAAGAAAGTGGTTTTTCTGTTGCAGTTGATAATCATTCGCAACTTAGTCGATTAAATTACGGAATAATACTGTTCCACCAAGAAGTTTCATGTGTGGTTTCTGGTGATGTATTTTCGGAAGGCGCAACGCTCGCGCCCGTCATCAGCTTATAGCTGTCGCGATACCAGCTGCTATTTGGGAAATTATGCCCAAGAACAGCGGCGTAGCGGTTTGCTTCGTCGGTTATTCCCAGCTTCAAATAGGCTTCCACAAGGCGGTGCAGGGCTTCGGGAACATGGCTAGTGGTTTGATAATTATCCACCACAAAGCGGAAGCGGTTAATCGCCGCCAGAGTGTCATCGCGCTTTAGATAATACCTGCCCACCTGCATTTCCTTACCAGCCAAATGGTCAAGAGTAAGGTCTAGCTTGATTTTTGCGTCGCGGGCATAATCCGAATCAGGGAAGCGACGAACCACCTCGCGCAGAGCCGCTAGAGCCTGCTCGGTTATTTTTTGGTCGCGCCCGACATCGGAGATTTGCTCATAATAACATAAGGAAATCAAATAATAAGCATAAGGTGCGGATTCATTATTTGGGTAAAGTTTGGTGAAGCGTTCCAGCGTGGAAACGGCTGTGTCGTACTCCTCGGCTTTATAGCTGGCATAGCCCGACATAATCTGTGCATCGATGGCAAGCGGAGAATAGGGATGTTGCCTTTCCACTTCCTCAAAATCTTTGACCGATTCTTTCAGTTCGCCCTCACTAAACTTCGCTCGCGCCTCACTATATAGCTTTTCAGGGCTTTCGGACGGTTTTACCGCGCCTTCATCGTCCTTGCTGCCACAAGAGGCAAGAGCAAGAAGCAGAGGGATTATATAAATAAATTTTGAATGTTGCATGTTGCGTAGTCTATCAGGCAAATGCTAGGATACAAGTTGAAAATTAAGTGAAATAGAATGATACATCTCGCCCTTTACCAACCTGATATACCGCAAAATACAGGCAGCATCATGCGCCTTGCTGCTTGTCTTGGTGTGCGTATGCATATTATTGAACCCTGCGGTTTTGTGCTGGATGATAAGCAAATAAAGCGCGTCGCCATGGATTATGGGGTGATTACTGATTTACAGCGGCATAGTTCTTGGGAGAAATTTTTGAATACCCGCGGTGAACAAGGAATTGCTCGACTGGTTTTGCTCAGTACCAAAGCGGTTTCTGGATATACCGATTTTGCCTTTATGGACGGCGATTGTTTGCTGCTAGGGCGCGAATCTTCTGGTGTTCCTGATAGCGTTGTAAATATGGTCGACGCGCTGGTAAAAGTGCCGATGCAATCTGGCGCAAGGTCGCTTAATGTGGCGATGGCGTCGAGTATGGTGATTGGTGAGGCGATTAGGCAAATTTTGCAATAATTGAAGAAGGCAAAGGATATACAAAATATGAGACATAAACCTTCTGTAAACGCTAATATTTTTATAAAAATAGCTGGCTTTACTCTTATTGAACTCTCCATAGTTCTGGTAATTATAGGCTTAGTGGTTGGAGGAGTTCTGGTTGGGCAGGACTTAATACATTCAGCACAGCTTCGTTCGCAGGTTACGCAGCTTGAAAAATTGAATTCAGCGGCAACAGCTTTTCGCTTAAAATATAATGCGCTTCCGGGAGATATATTAAGGGATGATGCTATAAGTTTGGATTTATACACTGCAAGTTCCATTGCTCAGGATTTAGATTATTCAAGATTGATTACTGACGATAATGGGGATGGTTTAATAGGAGAAAAATTGGTTGGTACTAATCAGGTCGTTTATAAGTACCAAGGTGAGATGGCGATGTTTTTTCGTCATCTGTCGGATGCAAATATTATTGAAGGTTCGTATGGTGCAGATCTAGATAATCAAGCTATATCTAATGGTACACCGAACACCAGATTGCCAGAGGCAAAGCTGGGCAATGGACAATTTATTACTGTCACCCATTATATGGGGGCTAACCGTTATATAATTTCTGATATTTCCTCGATAGTAAATACATTCAGATATATAAATGCCACTAGCATTAGTATGTCCACTTCCGATGCTTACAATATAGATGTAAAAATTGATGATGGGAAGCCAATGTCTGGAAATGTGGTATCCATGTTTATACCGCAATCAGATGATATTCTAACCTTGGGTGATAATAGTAATAATCCAGAGTGTGTAACTATTGCTTCTGAATATAATTTAACAGACACCAGCCTAGCTTGTTCTGTTATGGTAAAAGCGGCTTTTTAAGTTTTATTTGTAGTGGCAATAATGAATTAAAAATCAGTGCAAAATTTGATTGGGTAACAAAAATGATGACAATATGTGAGAAAAAACAACTGGCGGCGGATTGGTTTCGCGAGCTGCGCAATCAAATATGCGCGGAATTTGAAAAGCTGGAGGATGAATTTGACGCTGCTGCCGGCTCGCGTTTTGTGCGCACTGCGTGGGAAAGGGCGGAAGGTGGCGGTGGTGAAATGTCGGTGATGCGCGGGAAATTTTTTGAAAAAGTTGGGGTGAATATTTCCACAGTTCACGGCGAATTCAATGAAACTATGCGGAAGGAAATACCAAACGCTGCGTCTGACCCGCGCTTTTGGGCGAGTGGAATTTCGCTGGTGGCGCATCTGTGTTCGCCGCTAGTTCCCGCCGTGCATTTTAACACGCGGATGATTGTGCTGGGTGATGGCAGCAAGCATTGGTTTGGCGGTGGTGGTGATTTAACGCCGATGTATCCCGTTGATGCCGATACGCAGGATTTTCACGCGGCTTTCAAGGGCGCGTGCGATAAATTTGATCCAGAATATTATCCAAAATTCAAAAAATGGTGTGACGAGTATTTTTTCCTGAAACATAGAAATGAACCGCGTGGCGTGGGCGGAATTTTTTATGATTATGTGGATACGGGAAATTTTGAAAATGACTTTGCCTTCACACAGGAAGTGGGCAAAGCCTTCGCCAGCATCTATCCAGAAATCGCCCGCCGCCACATGCACGAAAAATGGACGGCAGAACAGCGGCAGTGGCAGCTAACAAAACGCGGTCGCTATGTGGAGTTTAATTTGCTTTATGACCGCGGCACGCGCTTTGGGCTGATGACGGGCGGCAATACCGAAGCAATCTTGATGTCGCTCCCACCAGAGGTTAAGTGGTAGCGAATTTATGGTTTGCTCATCTCCAGCATTCTTTCCAGCGGTTTTTTAGCTTTGGCGATGAGGTCGGGCGCAAGCTCCAGTGCTGGAGTACGGTTTTTCATGCAATTATAAATTTTTTCCAGCGTATTAAGCTTCATATATGGACACTGGTTGCAGGTGGCGCACGCCGCATCATTAACGCTTGGCACATCATAAAAAACGCTGTTTGGCGAAAGCTTTTTCATTTGGTGCAAAATACCCATTTCCGTGAGGACGATGAAGGTTTTGCCTGCATTTTCGGCGGTATAGCCAAGTAGTGAAGAAGTAGAACCAATATGATCGGCGTGGCGCAGCAAATGTTCGGGGCATTCAGGATGAGCAATAACCAGCGCGTCAGCGTGGCGGGTTTTGAGCTTGATAAGCTCTTGTTCGGAAAAGCGTTCGTGAACCATACATGTGCCGTTCCACAGCAACATATCGCGCCCAGTTTTTTTATTAAGATAAGCCCCTAAATATTTGTCAGGCGCGAAGATGATTTTTTGCTCTTTTGGCAGTTGGTTCAAGATTTTTTCGGCGTTGCTGGAAGTCACGATAATATCCGAAAGAGCCTTTACTTCCGCCGAGCAGTTAATATATGTCACCACCAAATGTTCAGGGTTTGCCGCCTTAAAAGCCGCAAATTCCTTGGGCGGGCAGGAATCCTCTAGCGAGCAACCCGCCGCCATATCAGGGATCAAAACCAGCTTGTTCGGGTTTAGGATTTTCGCACCTTCCGCCATGAATCGCACGCCGCAAAACACAATAACGGCAGCGTTGGTTGCTGCCGCTTTTCGCGCAAGATCCAGCGAATCGCCAACAAAATCGGCAATGTCCTGTATCTCGTCATCCTGATAATAATGGGCGAGGATAACCGCATTCATCTCGCGCTTCAGGCGGTGAATTTCTTGTTCAAAATCTGTTTTGGGTTTTGCGGTAATTGACATATAACAATCTCAAATTGCCTCGCTGACAAATGGTCGCTCGAGCAATCCGCTTATTACTCTATCTATCGGCGCATTATCATATAATATATGATGCACAGCTTCGCAAATAGGCATGGATATGCTGTATTTGCCTGCGAGTTTATCAATGGATTCAGCGGAAACCACGCCTTCTAGTGCGCCGCGTCCGCTAATGGCTAGTAGTTCATCCTTGCTTTTCCCCTGTCCAAGGGCAACGCCAAACGACATATTTCGTGATTTTTGGCTGCCGCAGGTGAGAATTAAATCACCCAAGCCTGAAAGCCCCATCAGTGTTTCGTATTTACCACCTTTGGCAAGGGCGAGGCGGCTCATCTCCGCAAAGCCCCGTGTTACCAGCGCGGCGCGGGCATTTTCTCCCATGTTTTTTCCAACGGCAATGCCGCAAGCAATAGCGATAACATTCTTCACAATGCCGCCAATTTGCGTGCCGATAACATCCTCGGTCATATAGGGGCGGAACAACCTGCCACCGATTGAATACATTAGCATATCCCACAGGCTGGTGTCGGCGCAGGCAATAGTTGTCGCGGTTGGCAGCCCGCGAGCCGCTTCATCGGCAAAATTCGGGCCTGAAAGAATAGCAATCGGATTGTTTGGCAAAATAGCTTTTACCACCTCGCTCATCATCATCAGGCTGCCACGCTCAATACCCTTGCTGGCGATTACGATGGGAACAGTTGGTGGCAAGCTGTCGGAAATTGAAATACACACCGCTCGCAGGCAGTGCGACGGTGTAGCAAGAATTAGGACATCGTTATGACAGACATCGGAAAGCTCATCGGTGAATGCAACGCTGGGGTCGATAAAAATTGATGGTAGATAAATATCATTAATCCGCCTGTCGCGTACTGCAGAGATGACGCTGCTGTTGCGCGTTCCCAGCGTTACTTTGCTACCTGCGCGGTTGGCGATGACGCTAAGAGCCGTCCCCCACGCACCAGCACCAATAACTCCGACCTTATAGCCATTTTGTCCAGAGGTTTTTTGCCCAGAGTTTTGTCCAGAATCGCTTCTCATATTATTTTTGCTTAAGACCAGCGAGCTTTTTTTCGTTGAATACGCAAACGATATTTTTGCCATGGCGCAGAGTGAAGCGAGCATTAACCCGTTCAACCACAATATAATCACCGCGAGTCCGATAATTAATCAGCTCTTCGCTGTTGTCCTTGTCAACCCAGTAAAAGGCGGGAACTTCAGCATTTTTATCGCGGAATTCAAAATAGGTGAATTCCCCATCATCAAAAATACGGATTGGCGCAATCTCGTCACTGCCCGAAATAGTATAGCTAGTGTTGTATTTTTCAGGGTGTTCCAGCAAATCATTTTCAGGAACAGAGTCCAGATATTTTCCGATAGACGATTGGTTATCACCGCTATCAGGATAGACAAACCGCAGTACAAACACCATGTTCGGGTCAGAAATATCGTCAGTTTCGTGTGCATGTAGCTCAAATAAATAGGTGCGCTTATTGGTAATCAGCGTCATGTTGGTGGTTGCGTCCTGCGCCACTGGCTTGAGAAACAGACGATTTCCAGACGGATTGAGCATCCACGCCGTGGAATCGCCCATTGAGATGGTTTTTATTTCTTCATCTGTGCCAAATTCAATTGCGGATTGATAGCGATAATGTCCAATCATTTTATAAACTTCATCTGGTTTATAAGTCATAGTGCGAACGCGGTGGTCAACAGGTAGCGACCGCGCATCACTAGTAGCATGTGCCGCGCTAGCCAGCACAAACAAAGAAAAAATCGCTAGAAAAAAATATTTCACAGAATATTTCATAGAATAATTTATGCCCTACAAAGGTTTCGCCTTATAATCCGTAACAATAAAACCATAAGGCTTTATTTTATTATTTTCGCTGTCTAGCTTAATTGGTTCATACTTAAAAGCAACATCTACTTGCCAGCGCGTGGTTGAATTTTTTCCAGTGTTAGACTGAAGCGTCGCCGCGAACAGCACTCGTGTCACAAAATCTTTGGCTGCATCTTGGGTTTTTTTATCTTTTTCTTCTGCTTGTTCAATTGGTTGAATTGATAAAATCTTGATGTCGCGCTGTGCTTGTCGCCCGTAAAGTAAAACGGGGCTGTTCGGGTTGGACGCTGAGATAGAGGCGTAATAATCCTTAAATACGCTAGGCGCACTCATCGTCTGCAATGCGCCGACATTGCGGTCAAATGTGTCGACATTATATTCCTCGCGTTCTTTTACATAATTGCTTACCAGAAAGCGGCGCAAAGCCACATCTGCATTTTCACCAGCAAAGCTTTGCAATGTTTTGATGCGCGGCAAATCATCAACAATATCATTCGCGCCATAAATAAAGGGAATACGCGGTTTTAGCGGATATAGCGATTGTAGGGCGAAAAATGCAGAAAAAACAATGATTAGCGAAATTACGGTGAGCATCACAAACCAATAGCGATCGGTCATCGGTTCGTGAATTTCTAGATCCACCATCGCCCGCGCCTCGCGGAAATACTCGCCGCTGCGGACTTTTTCGGAAATTTCCAGATATTCTTCAGGTGTTAGTTCATTTTGCTCCATGCCGCTAATTTATCATAACTCGCTAAAAAAACAATATATTTTGCATGTATGAATTGTACAATTTGATTAAATATAGATTATTTTCAATATTTTATGCGGGGATAATGGCTTATAAAAGTGCAAAATTAGCACAAATTTAGTGCATATATCGCACCATTTTGTCAAATAAAACGCCAAACCAGTCCGCACCAGTAGTTGGAAAAACCCACTAAAGATTTAATTTGGCACGAGGCTTGCTTAACCATTTCTTGAGAACCTATTTCAAGGAAGCGTTTATGGCGAATTTACAATTATCGGCGGCGAATATTAGCGCATTACTGGGCGGTATTGGGGGGCAAACGGTGGACGCACAGGCGGCTGGTAAGGTTGCAGTTGGTGGGCAATTTTTGGCGTTGCTTGATGTGGTGGGCGGCATTGCCGAGTTGAATGCTGGCGCGCAGACGGTAAATAATAATAAAAAAGATGACGGGCAAGACCCAGTTGCGGGCAATGCTCCGCCGCCTGTTGCATTTCGTGATGCGCCGCACCCAGTTGAAAAATCCAAAAAACCATCAGACGAAAAAACCAGCGGTGCTGCGGTGAATACGCGCGGTGATAAGCCAGTTGAGAAGGCGCAAACGGAAAATTCGCGCCAGCAAGACGCAGCGGATGATAAAAAACCAGACGCTAGAAATGTGGCGCAGAAACCCGCGCAAAATGACAATAAACAAGCTGATGTGGCGGATGTTGCAGGGGCGGATGCGCCGCCAGCCGAGGAGATTGCGGGAAAGCTTGTGGATAAAACTGATAATTTAAGCGGGTTGCTGGCGATTATGGCGGCATTTCTTGCCCAGTTGAACGCGCAGAATTTGCCACAGAATATACCGTCGGAAAATCCTGTGGTGACGGGCGCAAATGCAGCGCAAAATCCTGCGGCGGTGGCGGGCGACTTGCCAGCAACTTTTGCTGATTTGAAAAATACGCTTTCGGAATTACAGAAATTTTTACAAGCTGCGGGTTCTGGCGATGCACCGCTTACCGAGGCGCAAAATCAGCAGCTATCGGCAATTAATACCCAGCTAGCGGATGAGCTTTCGGCACTAAAAAATTTACTGCCGCAAGCGACTGGTGATGCCACCGCGCCCGCTCAAAACGCATTGCCGCAAATTGCCGAAATCGCGCCGCTATTGCAAAGTGATGTGGCGATGGTTAAGGAGGCTTTGCAGAAATTCCGCGAAAAACTTTCTGGCGGAGATAATGCGCCAGCAAAGCAAGACGCGCCGATTTTTACTGCGAGTATTTCCAGCTCGGCAAATCTTGCCGCAATCACTGCTAATCAGCAAGGCAACCAACTGAATAACGCAGAAAAAAAACCAGTAGAAAATTTTGTGTTTTCTGCTGATGGCGCGGCGAATAGCTCGCTGATTTCTCCTAATGTTTTGCAGGCTAATCAGCAAAATAATAATACACAGCAAGCGATTGTCGCGGCAAATTTTGTGCAGGCTGGCGCAGGTTTGGAAAATAATGCGGGCGGCAATGCAGGGCAGGGCGGCAACCAACAACAACCGCAATTTAATATTAGCAGCGTATCGGCAAATTCTGCACAATCAGCAAGCAGCAAAGCGGCGGCGGATTTTTCCAGCATGGTGGCAAAAGCCGCGCATACGCCGATTGCTGAGCAGGTGAGCTTTCATATTAAAAACGCGGCGGGTAATGGCAATAGCAAAATCACCATCCATCTTGACCCAGAAGAGCTTGGAAAATTGGATATTGAGTTGAGTGTGGACAGCAAGGGCAAGGCGGGAATTACCATTACTGCCGATAACAAACAAACGCTGGATTTATTGCAGCGCGATAGCCGCGGTTTGGAAAAAGCTTTGTCGGATGCGGGGCTTAAAACCGATGCGGGAAGCTTGAGCTTTAATCTGCGCGGAGAACAACAAAATGGCGGGCAGGGGCATAATAATTCACAAATGGCGAGCAGTTATCGCAAGTCGCAACCCGAAGAAGAAATTATGCCGATAGCAGCGGTGGTTCGCAGCTATAGCGTTAGCGTTCCAGATGGTCTGGATATTAGTATTTAATTAGTAGGAGAAAAAACATGGCAATAACTAGCACAGCAAGCACTACTGATAATATCAATAGCATAACCAACAAAGGCAACACGGCTGCGGCTAAGGCGCAGACCAACTATCAGGATTTTTTGAAACTGCTAACCACGCAATTGCAAAATCAAGATCCGTCTGCGCCAACGGACACTAACCAGCTCACGCAGCAAATCGCCACGCTCAGCCAAGTTGAGCAACAGATAAACACCAACACCAATTTGCAGAAACTTATCGGGTTGTTCAACACGACAACCCTAAACAGCGTGGTTGGTTATATTGGAAAACAGGTGGAAACGGCGGGCGACAAGGCGGTGCTTACCGATGGCAAAGCGGCGGTGGTTTATAACTTGGAAAAAGAAGCAAACAGCGTTGAGGTCAAAATTACTGATGCGGCGGGTAATTTGGTAATGCAAGGGGCTGGCACAAAACTTGCTGGTAGAAATGAGATAATATGGGACGGAAAAGACAAAGACGGAAACCAATTAGCGGACGGGACATATAAAGTGACAGTGACGGCGAAAGATGCAGGTGGAACGGCGATAAAAGCGACAACTTCAACGGTTGGCGTGGTGAGTTCGGTGGATTCCAGCGGCGGCGCGATAACACTTTCGCTGGGCGATGTTCCAGTGGCGTTGGACAAGGTGACTTCGGTGCGGGCGGCGTTATAGAAAGAGCGAGGACTAGAGGACTAGAGGACTAGAAAATGAATTGCGATTTACGAACTACAAACTACGAACTACGGAGAAATTTATGAGTTTATACGGTGCGTTATATTCTGGTGTGGCAGGGCTTGCGGCGCAGAGTAACAAGATCGGGCAAATTTCCGACAATATTTCCAATGTGAATACTGTTGGTTATAAGGGCAACCGCGCCTTGTTTGAAAGCTTGGTGACATCGTCTGGCAACACTTCTTCATTCTCGCCGGGTGGTGTTCTTGGTGGCACGCAGCAGCTAGTCAGCAAGCAGGGCTTGTTGCAGTCAACCGATTCGGCGACAGATATTGCGATTTCTGGCAATGGCTTTTTTGTGGTCAATGCCCAAAATGACGGCTTGGGGCAGGTGTTTTATACGCGTGCTGGCTCATTCACGCAGGATTCAACGGGGAATTTCAAAAATTCGGCGGGGTTCTTCTTGCAAGCTTGGCCTCTGGATAGGGAGGGTCGTCTGCCGGGTGAAGTGGGGAATTTGAACACAACTTCTAGCGCGAACTTAACCAGCCTTAAAACGGTGAATGTGAAAAATCTAACAGGGCAGGCGGCTTCCACCAGTGCGGTGTCTATTGGTGCGAATTTGAACTCATCAGAAGTTATTTACCCTGGTGCGTCGGGGACTTTGTCGCCTGATGTTTTGCATACAGCGAATGTTGGGGTGAAGGGCAAAGATATTTTGGTTCCCGGTGGCGTGAACAGCCTTACTCGTGGCGATAAATTTACGGTACTTACTGGCGCGGGTTCTAGCTTTGAATTCAAATATGGTGGCTTTACCTATGGTCGCAATATTCTTGGCACTTCTGATAGTATTGATATTTCTGGAACGGCGATTGGTGATAATGGGCTTGCGGTTCTTTCCTCGCCGACAACGCTTACTTCATCAGCGGCGTCAATGGCTACTAACCCTGTTACCACTGGTGCAGCGTCTAGCACTACGGTGACTATTACGGCAACCGCGCATGGTCTTACGACGGGCGATGTGGTGACGCTTGCTGGGCTTGCTTTAACAGATGGTATTCCCGCGTCAGAGCTTAATGCAACCCATGTGGTTACGGTGGTTGATGCGAATACCTATACTATCACTACAACCACGGGCGCATCTGTTGGCGGGGTGACTGGTGGTGGTGCTAGCGGCACGCAAACTGATAGAGTGTTCAAGACCACTTCAGGCAGCGCAGTTGTTAATGTGCGGCACGCCTCACATGGGTTGGTAGATGGGCAAGTGGTTACTTTATCTGGCAATACGGCGGCAGTCGGTGGCATTTCTGCTAGTGTTCTGAATGACACATTTATCGTTAATGTTATTGACGATGATCACTATAGTATTACGACAAGTAGCACGGCAAGCTCTACCACTGGCGGTAGTGGCGGCACTGTTCTTTCAACAACAAGGCTCTCCACCACTGGCAATATCATGGATGCGAGCAATGTCACCACACCGTTTTTATCCAGCACGGGAACGAGTTCATTCAGTGCGGCGGCGTTACAATTTACCATTACCACTGGCGGTGTTACGCACACTTTCAGCTATACTTCAGCTTCGCCAAATGCACAGCTCGGGCAGTTTAACAACCTGACTAACCTTGCCGATGCGATTAATGCAAAAACTGGCTTGTCAGCAAGAATTTCTGGCGATCGTTTATATGTTGGCGCGACGGATGCCAATGCGGCGGTTACTTTTGCCAATGGCTCATTGGTGGGAACAGCAGGAACGCCGATACAATGGGGTCTGGATTGGGTGCGCGAGCTTGGTTTTTCCAATATACTAGTCGGCACGAATAATTTTTCCAATCTTTCAGGACTTTCCGATTTGGTGAATAATTCTTCTGGGCTTACGGGGACTGTTTCTAACGCTCTGTCCGCTGCTTCGCTTAAAATCAATGTTGATGATCCTCTCGGAACGATTACTTTTTCTGATAATGCAGCCATTTCAGCGATTACTCTTGGTGCAACGCCTTTTGCTACAACAAGCGGGAGTGGAACAATAGTGGTTACGCTGCCTTCTTCGCCAAGCCCTGCTTTTACTACTGGTGATGTCGTAGATATGGGAACGGTTGCAGCGGGTACTTATGCTGGTATTGACGCAGCTGATTTGTCGGGAAAGTTTGAAATTACAGTTATTAGTGCGACATCATTCTCCATTACGGCAAAAAGTGGCGTGCAGGCAACCAGCACGGCAAGCGTAGGGCCAACAGGTATTTCCATGACGCCGCAAACCAATTATGGTAGTATCGTTGCCGAGCTTGGTTTGGTTGATTCGCTCAATAATGCAACCTATAGCGCACAGACAACAGGGGCTATCGGCCCAGCTTACGACCCGACCAGCTCTACCAAGAACATGGCGTCGGGCAGTATCGTTTCGCAATTCAGCCGCCCAATTCGTGTCTATGATTCACTAGGCACAGGGCATGATTTGACCATGGCGTTTATCAAATCCGCCGCCAATACTTGGCAGGTGGAGGTATATGCGGCAACGCCTAGCGAAGTTACTACCTCAAAACCAAACGGGCAAATCGCCACTGGCTCGCTCACTTTTAACGGCGATGGTAGCTTGCAAAGCGTGAGCAGTAGTTTGCTTAGCTCCGATGTGACTTGGACAAATGGTGCATCGTCTAGTTCGCTTGCCTTTAACTGGGGGACGGCGGGTTCGCCATTTGGCACACCAAACGCTACGCAAATTGGTAAAACTGATGGGCTTAGCCAATTCAACAGCGCGTATCGTGTGAATTTTGCTAACCAAAATGGTGCGCCAGTTGGTGACTTAACTGGGGTTTCTATCACAGGCGAGGGCTATATTGTTGCCAGCTATAGCAACGGACAAACGCAAAAACTGTATAAAATTCCACTAGCGGATTTTGCTAACCCGAATGAGCTTTCTACCAGTTCGGGCAATGTGTTCGCGCAGTCGGCGAATTCTGGCGAGGTGAATTTGCGTGAGCCGGGGAGCAGCGGAGTTGGCAAAGTGGCAGCGTCTTCGCTTGAGCAATCCAATGTGGAGCTTGCTGACCAGCTAACTGATATGATCGTGGCACAAAGGGCGTATCAGGCAAATACCAAAGTTATTTCAACAACTGACCAATTACTCAGCCAATTGAATGATATCCTGCGCTAATGGTTAATGGTCGCCTGATGAGTTTAATAAATAGTTAATAATATGAGTAAAAAGTGTAAATTTTTTGCTTATTTGCCTTGACATCTGGAGTATTATTGCCTATCTATCGTGGTAAGAATATTTACTGGGTATCTACGCTATATATGCTGTGCTTGCCCATGTTTTTGAAAAACTGACTTGTGGATGTTATAAAATGAGAAAATTTAATCTGACTGCTAAAAAACTTGCTGCAACTATCAGCGCACCGCGCAAAACTAGTGATGATGCTGGTATGGTGAATATGATGCTTGACCCGCGCTATTTGCGTCAGTCTTCTACTCTGATTCAAGACGCGTTGCAAAAAGGCTTTGATGTTTTGCAATTAGCAAGCGGCGACATTGTGACCACTGGCACTAAAACCATCGTTTATCAATATGCTTGGGACGATGCTAAAGGCAAGCTAGTAAAAGTGAAGCCAGATGCCAAAAAAGGTAAAAAAGAAGATGATATGGAAGATGATAATTCTGAAGCATCATCTGAAAACGAAGAAGCTTAGATCTCCATCGTTAGCGCGATAAAAATCCCAATTTCAATTAGTTGCTGAAATGCGCCGAGTGTGTCGCCTGTTATGCCACTAAAATTTTTCTTGGTGAGTGTGTAGGCTATGAAGCAGGTGGCGGTCAGCGCGATGGAAAATTTTATGGCGGCGAATAAATCGCAAAAAATAATAATAAATAGAATTGCAAATAAAACTGCGGCGAGCGTGCGCTCTAGGCTTGGTCTGCCTGCTGTTTTTGCCAAGCCGTCTTTTCTGGCGGGTGGCAATGCCCGTATGAGAACAACAATTGCTGCGCGGCTGCACGCACCAGCGATTAAAAAGCCTGCAAAAATTGTCGTAAGTTCAGAAATGGCATTGGCGCGGAGGGAAAGCGCGACAATCAGCGCGATTGCGCCGTAGCTGCCAATGCGGCTATCACGCATAATTTCCAAGCGTTTTTCAAGACCGCGACCACTCGCCAGAGCGTCGGCGGTATCAGCCAGCCCATCCTCATGCAAGCCGCCAGTGAGCAATATTTGCGAAAAAACCGCCAGCCACGCGGCGATTATATGTGAAGTGCCAAGCCATATAGCGGACATATAGCAAACCGCACCAAACGCGCCAATAATCGCACCAACTAGCGGAAATGCCCAAGCTGCACTCGCCAAACTCGCCTTGCTCAAATCCATTTTTGGCAGAGGCAGACGCGTAAAAAAGCTTAATGATAGTAAAAACTCTTGTAAAGGGCGCATGTTATTGTAGGTGTTAGGGACTGGGAACTAGGGACTGGGAATAGGGATTAGAAATATGAAAAAAACACTTACCAGTTTTTCGCAGGAATGGGAAGCAAAAGCACGCGCAAGGCTGGATAGCCTCACCAAGCCACTTGGTGCGCTCGGACGGTTGGAGGATATTGCCGCGTTTTTTTGTGGCTGGCAGGAAACGCTTGCGCCACGCGCAGACAAAGCCTATACGCTGATTTTTGCGGGCAATCACGGCGTTACCGCGCAAGGAGTTTCGGCATTTCCACCTGAAGTAACCGCGCAGATGGTGGAGAATTTTGAGGCGGGCGGTGCGGCGATTAATCAGCTTTGCAAAGCCATTCCGTCTGCACTGCGCGTTATTCCGCTATCGCTCGAAAAACCAACGCAGGATTTTACGATTGCGCCTGCCATGAGTGTGGAGGAATGCGCGGAGGCTTTTCAGATTGGCGTGGACTGCGTGCCAAGTGATGCGGAAGTTTTGGTGATTGGTGAAATGGGAATTGGTAATACGACAGTGGCGGCGGCTCTGGCTTACGCGCTGGTTGGTGGTAAGGCGGTGGATTTCGTCGGGGCAGGGACGGGCGTGGATAGCGCGGGCGTTTCGCGCAAAAGCCAAGTAATAGAACGAGCCGTAGCTCTCCACCGCGCAAAACTTGGCGATACCATGTCTATGCTCGCACATATTGGCGGAAGGGAACAGGCGGCAATGGCAGGAGCGATTTACCGCGCACGCGAGCTACGAATCCCTGTAATTCTTGATGGGTTTGTCGTCACTTCTGCCGCAGCAACTCTAACTCTAACTGACAAAGATGCTTTGGCGCACTGCCTTGCTGGGCATTTGTCAGTGGAGGGCGGGCATAGAATACTGCTGGATTTTCTTGGCAAAAAACCTCTGCTGGATTTGGGTATGCGCCTTGGCGAAGGCAGCGGCGCACAAGTTGCGCTTGCAGTGGTTCGCGCCGCGCTGGCAACATTCAACAACATGGCAACTTTTGCCGAAGCAATGGTTGCTGGTAAAAACAAGCAATGACTAGCAATCACGCATTTTCAGAAGTTGAACGCGCCGCCGTCTACCGCGCAATAGAGCAAAGGCGCGATGTGCGAAAATTTAATAGTGAGCCTATAGCCGATGAAATTTTGCAGCGAATTTTGCTAGCTGCCGCGCACGCGCCGTCGGTTGGTTATATGCAGCCGTGGAATTTTTTGGTTATTCGTGAGGCTAAAATCCGCAAAAAAATTCATGATGCGTTTTTAGTGGCGAATAGCGAAGCAAAGGAAATGTTTAAGGACGAGCGAGCTGAGGAATATAGCAAACTGAAGCTGGAAGGGATTTTGGAATCCGCACTCAATATCTGCATCACCTGCGACCGCAGCCGCTTTGGCGATGTAGTTCTTGGGCGCACCTGCCAGCCTGATATGGATTTATATAGCAGTGTTTGCGCCGTGCAGAATTTATGGCTGGCGGCAAGGGCGGAGGGCGTTGGTGTTGGCTGGGTGAGCATCATAAAACCGCAGGATTTACACGATATTTTGCAAATTCCAGAAAATATAGTACCAATTGCCTATCTGTGTGTTGGTTACACGGAAAATTTTGCGAGCGAGCCAGAGCTTAAAACTAGCGGTTGGTTGCCTGAAATTGCGTTTGCGGAATTAGTGTTTAATGATTATTGGGGAAAAAAATGAGTGGCAAAACTAACCTCCGCATCTGCGTAACCTGCCTTGGCGACAATAAGGAAAAATTAGGCGCGGAATTTTACGCCGAAGTGGAAAAACAGGTGGATAAAAGCAAGATAAACTTGATGATGGTGGAATGCCTTGGTGTGTGCAATCGCCCTTGCACAGTGGCGGTTAGCGAGCCTGACAAATGGACATATATCGTTGGCGATTTTAAGCTGGAAAAAGACATTCCCGCCCTGTTTGACTATATAAAAGCCTATAATAACTCGCCAAACGGCAGACCGCCTATCAGTGAGCGACCAGAAGTGGTGCAAAAAGGCGTGGTTGCCAGAATTCCACCAAATATAAATGGATAAAAAATGAAAAAAATAAATAAAATACCCACTACTATTATAACAGGTTTTCTCGGCGCGGGAAAAACTTCGCTGATTAAGCATGTTATGGAGAATTCAGGCGGCAGGCGGATTGCATTGCTCATTAATGAATTTGGTGATGTTGGGGTGGACGGCGATATTCTAAAATCCTGCGCGAATGAAAACTGCGAAGAAGCCGCGATTATTGAGCTGCCAAATGGTTGTATTTGCTGCACCGTGGCGGATGATTTTTTGCCCGCGATGGAAAAAATTATGGCGATGGGTGGCTTTGAACATATCATCATTGAAACTTCTGGGCTGGCACTGCCCAAGCCACTGGTAAAAGCATTTGACTGGCCAGAAATTCGCTCGCGCCTGACCATTGATGGTGTGATTGCAGTGGTTGATACACCTGCGGTTTTTGCTGGCGATTTCGCGGAGGATTTAGCCGCGATTGATCAACAAAAGGCAGATATTGGCTTGCTGGAGCATGATAATCCACTCGCGGAAGTGTATGAGGATCAATTGCTCTGCGCGGATATGATTATCCTCAACAAAACAGATCAAGCAAGCGTAGCAGAAGTTGAGAAAGTAAAAGCAGATATTGAGCGCGAGATAAATCGTGGTGTGCCAATAATTGAAGCCGCGCATGGCAAGGTGGCAGCTGATATTTTGCTTGGCATAGGTGCTGCCGCCGAAGATGACGCCGATAACCGCATTTCTCACCATGAAAACGAGGCTGACCACGACCATGACGATTTTGAGAGTTTTGTGCTGGAACTGCCAGAATTTGTAAATGTTGCGCAGCTGGAACAAAAAATTATTGCCGCCGCCGAAGCGCATAATATTCTGCGAGTGAAAGGCTTTGTGCGGATTACTGGCAAGCCGCTTTATTATCTCGTGCAGGCAGTGGGTAGGCGAGTTTCAGGGCATTTTGCAGGAGAGCATGGCGGAAATTCTGGACGAGTGGTGGTTATTGGTAAAAAGGGGCTGGATTTAGAAAGTATAAAAAATTGCATCTTTCCATAAAACATAGCGTTGCGCTGGATGGTGAGGCGGTGGCGGTGAACCCGACGCAGTCGCCAGCCGATATTTTGTTTTTGTCATTCACCGATTCCGACCTAGCCTGTATGGCGGCGGCGGTGGTGGATAATGATGCGAGAAATTTGCGCCTGACCAGCCTCGCGCCGCTTAAACATCCATTGTCCATTGACCTTTATATTGAGCAGGTGGCGGCGCACGCCAAAGTTATATTAGTGCGGTTGCTTGGTGGTTATGACTGGTGGCAATATGGCGTTGATGAACTGCACAAGCTAGCGGTTGCGAAGGGCATAAAACTCATCATGGTTTCGGGTTGTCATGCCGACGAGCGATTGCACGAACTTTCCACTGCGCCAAAGGAAATGGTGAATGCAGTGGAGGGGTGCCTTACCCAAGGCGGCGCGGAAAATGCACGGAGGGTCTTGCGGGCTTTGTATGATGATATAATTCCTGTGGCGGAGACTGTTGACGCTGGGAAGTTGTATAAAGCCCAGCCTCCGCAACAAGTGCGGGGTGACAAGAACGCCACCATAATTTTTTACCGAGCGCATTATCTGGCGGCGGATACTGCGCCGATTGACGCGTTACTCGCGTCGCTTGAGCAGCGTGGTGTTGCAGCGCGTGCCTTTATGGTGAGTAGCCTGAAAGATGCGGATGCACTAAATTTATTACTTGCTGACACCAAACAATTTCCACCCGATGTTATCATAGATGCAACAGCATTTTCTGCTGGTGGCGGTTCGCACCCACTCGCTTGTTGTAACTCGGCAATTTTGCAAGTGTCTCTGGCGAATATGGAGCGTGAAACTTGGGAGAATGCGCGGCGCGGGCTTTCAACCACCGATATGGCGATGAGCATTGTGCTGCCTGAATCTGACGGGCGAGTGTTCACGCGGGCGATTTCTTTTAAGGAAAAAACCGAGGAAAATAAACAGCTAGAATTTGCGCGGATTATTCACCAACCAGAGCCAAGCCGAATAGAATTTGTGGCGGAACTCGCGGCAAATTGGGCGGCACTCGCCCGCAAAAAAAACGCCGAGAAAAAAATCGCGCTGGTGCTTTCCGACTATCCGCAGCGGGCGGGGCGCAAGGGCTACGCTGTGGGGCTGGATGCGATGGCGAGTGCAGAGGTGATATTAGATGAGCTGGCGGAGGATGGCTACGCAGTTGTCAGTTGTCAGTTGTCAGTTGTCAGTGAAAAAAAAGAAAAATATAGTGCGGAAAAATACGCAGAAAAATTCGCAAAACTCTCGCCAGATAACCAGCAATTGATGATTGCCGCATGGGGGGAAGTGCCAGAGAAAGATTTTTCTATTTCAGTGCAGCAATTGGGAAATATTGCGCTGGCGTTCCAGCCTGATCGCGGCTCGGAAAGTGACAAAAAAACTGGTTATCACGACGCGGAAATGCCGCCGCGCCATGAATATCTGGCGTTTTATTGGTGGCTCGCGCACGAGTTTCAAATGGACGCTTATATCCACCTCGGCACACACGGAAATCTGGAGTGGCTACCTGCCAAAACGGTGGCACTTTCCGAGCATTGTTTCCCAGAAATCGCACTTGGCGCAACGCCTGTGATTTATCCGTATATCGTGACTGATGCTGGCGAGGCGGCGCAGGCAAAAAGGCGCATAAGTGCAGTCACTATCAGCCATGCACCGCCACCAATGCAGGACGCAAAACTTTCGCCCGAGCTTGCCGCGCTGGAAACGCTGGTGGATGAATATAGCAGCGCGGACGGTTTGGACGCTCGGCGGATGAAACACTTACGCTCGGAAATAATTTTTCGCGCTAAAAAAGCAGGGCTGGCAGGGGCGGAAAAAGACGGCGACGAAGCGGCACTGATGACCGCTCTGGAAGCGCATCTGTGCGATATAAAAGAACAGCGAATTGGCGATGGCTTGCATATATTCGGCAATACGGACTACGGACTACAAACTACGAATTACGAATTACAAAACCTCCTCGCCGCACTATCGGGAAAATTCATTCCGCCGACAGTTGGTGGCTCGCCAGCGCGTGGAAATCTGGATATTTTTCCGACAGGACGCAATTTGGTGGGGGTTGATCCGCGCATGATACCAACGCCAACGGCGGCGATAATCGGCAAGCGAGCAGCGCAGGAATTTGTGCGAAGATATATGCAGGACAATGGCGATTATCCGAAGAATATTGTGATGGATGTTTGGGGTTCGCAGACGCTGCGAAATGGCGGTGACGAAATCGCGCAGGCACTATATCTCATGGGCGTGAATATAATTTGGGACGAAAATTCCGCGCGTGTTTCGGGTTTTGAGATTATTTCTGATGCGGAACTAGAATTTCCACGCATGGAGGTGAGTTTGCGGATTTCTGGCTTGTTCCGCGATATGTTTCCGAATTTGATTTTGCTGTTTGACGATGCGGCGTTAGCGATTGCAAAGCTCACGGGCAAGCTTGCCAAAAGCCAAATATTTGGGAGTAGCTGGGGCGCGTATGGCGCAGGAACGACGGATTTAATTGATAGCGGCAACTGGAAAACACGCGCAGATTTAGGCGCGGCATATATTGAAGCCTCCAAATTCGCCTATGGTCGCGGGGTGGATGGTGTTGCACAACCAGAGGAATTTAAGCGGCTGGTAGCGAATTCTGACGCGCTAATCCACACGCAGGACATCCGCGAGGTGGACGCATTAAGCGGCGCGGATTTTGCCGATAGTGAGGGCGGTTTTGCCGCAGCGGCGCAGATGCTAGGCGCGAATCCGAGCTTATATCATATTGACAGCTCGCGCACCAACAACATAAAAGCCCGCACACTCGCCGAGGAAATTTCGCTCACCCTCCACGCCCGCGCCTTAAACCCAGATTGGATAGCAGGGCAGATGCGCCACGGCTATGCAGGAGCGGCGGAAATGGCAAATGTCGTGGATAATCTTTTCGCTTTCGCTGCAACTAGCGACACAGTGACATCCGCACAGTTTGAAGCAGTGGCGGATGCTTATTTGCATAACGAAAAAGTGCATGAATTTTTAGAGCGCGAAAACCCAGAAGCACTACGCGCTATGCAAGCAAGGCTGCGCGAAGCGGTGGAGCGTGGGCTGTGGATACCACGCAGGAACTCAACGGCGGAATTATTGAGGGTGGCATGAGCGATGTTCTCGTAAAAGGTTGGTGTCCGAGCCTAGAAAAACCGATGGAAACGGGCGATGGGTTGCTCGTGCGCGTACCAATTAAATTTGGGCGGTTGCAAGCGAGTGTGCTGCGAAAAATTGCCGAATTAGCAGAAAAATATGGCAATGGGCATTTGGATTTATCGGCGCGTGGTAATCTGCAAATCCGCGGAGTAATTAAAGAAAACTATCCACATTTACGCGAGGAACTGGCAGGTCTTGGCTTTGTGCATGATGTGCCACTTGCAATTATAGTTAATCCGCTGGCGGGGATTGACGGGGCTTGCGATGCTTCAGTTTTGGAGTTGGCGGAGGAAATAATAGCGCGGAGTGTCGCGAGCAAAATAAAACTGCCCGAAAAATTCCTTATAGTCATTGATGGTGGCGGTGTATTTCCATTAACGGATATTCCTTGTGATTTGTATATCTCTAGTGACCGTCATCCCGCACTAGATGCGGGTTCTATGGATAAAAACACAGATACAATTTGTGTCACTAGATCACCGCTCAAGGCGGGGATGACATTGCCAAGTAGAGTTTCGCAGATAATAGAAATTCTTTATCAGTCGCCACAATGCAATAAAAAAACATTTTCGAAAAATATCATGCCACTAATGCTTGGCTATATCCCGCTTGCGCAGCATTCTGGAGTGGTTGGTTGTTCAGCGGAATTTGGTAGAGTTGAGGCGGTAGAGCTTAAAAAACTCGCAGATATTGTCGAACAATACAGTGGCGGAAAAATCATACTCGCGCCCAAGCGGATTTTTTTGCTTCCCAAAGTGTTGCGGCAAGATGCAATCGTCGCTGTGCAGGAACTGGAAAAAATCGGCTTTATAACTGATGCGAATGACTCGCGTCTCAAAATCCATGCCTGCGTTGGTGCGCCCGCGTGCAGCTCTGCATTCGGCGATACAAGGAATTATGCGAAAGAATATGCAAAAAACCACCCGAACCTTAACAAAATTGTCCATATTACTGGTTGCCCCAAGGGTTGCGCTTATAAAGGAAAAGCGGATATAACCATAACTGCGAATGAACATGGGTATGATATTGAACATGAAAACCAATTATAAATATATTCACGACGGCGCGGCGATTTACGAAAAATCCTTTGCTATCATCCGTGCGGAGGCGGATTTGGCGAGGTTTAGCCCAGAGGAAGAAAAAGTCGCCGTGCGCGTCATCCATGCTTGCGGCATGGTGGAGGCGGCAGGCGATATTTTCTTCTCGCCCGATATGGTGAACATAGCCCGCTCCGCGCTTAATGCTGGTGCGCCCATACTCTGTGATGCCAAGATGGTGGCAAGTGGAATTACTAAAGCAAGGTTGCCTGCGAATAACGAAATTATTTGCACACTTTCCGACCCTCGCGTTCCCGAGCTTGCCAAACAAATTGGCAATACGCGCAGCGCGGCGGCGATGGAACTATGGCGCGAGAAAATGGCGGGGGCGGTGGTTGCCATTGGTAATGCTCCGACTTCGCTATTTTACCTGCTGGAAATGCTTGAGTCGGGTGCGCCGATGCCCGCGGCGGTGATTGGGATGCCAGTTGGTTTTGTCGGAGCGGCGGAATCCAAAGAAGCTTTGATGGAATACGGAAAAATTCCTTATGCCATCGTTCGCGGACGCAAAGGCGGCAGCGCGATGACTGTCGCCGCCATAAATGCTATCGCGCAGGAAAAAGAGATATGAAAAATATTGTTCCTTACGGAAAACTATATGGCGTTGGGCTTGGCTCGGGTGATCCTGAACTTATGACGCTTAAAGCCCTGCGTATTTTGCAGTCGACGCGCAATATAGCCTATTTTTCCAAGGGCGGGAAGACGGGGCATGCCCGAGCTATCATGGCGGCGCATTTAACGCCAGCGCATAACGAAATGCCGTTGGTATATCCTGTGACCACTGAGTTCCCTGTTTCCGACCCGCGCTACCCGCTGATGATTGGGGAGTTTTATGCTGCCGCGAGCGAAGAAATCGCAGGGAAGCTTGCAAGCGGCGAGGATGTCGCGGTTCTGTGCGTGGGTGACCCGTTTTTTTATGGCTCGTTTATGCATCTTTATCGCCGCCTTGCGCCGTGGTTTCCTTGCGAAGTGGTGGCAGGGGTGACGGCGATGTCTGGTTGCTGGACGGCGGCGCACACGCCGATAACTTGGGGTGATGATATTCTAACCGTTCTGCCCGCAACTTTACCAGAAGATGAGCTGGTGCGTCGCTTAAAAAACACAGATGCGGCGGTGATTATGAAGCTGGGCAAGGGTTTTGCCAAAGCGCGGCTGGCAATAGAGGTGGCGGGGCTTTTAGAACGAGCGATATATATAGAATATGGCACGATGGAAAATGAAAAAATCATTCCGCTAGCGGAAAAGACTGACGGAAAAGCACCCTATTTTTCGATGATTATCATTGCAGGGCAGGGGCGGAGGATATGAGCGGTTGGCTGCGGATTGTGGGTTTAGGGGCAGGGGCGGAGAAATGGCTTACGCCTGAGGCGAGCGAGGTTTTACACGCGGCGAGCGATATTGTTGGTTATATGCCATATGTTGCCGCAGTTCCCGAAACTGCGCTTGGCAAGCGACATGCGAGTGACAATGGCGTGGAGGTGGAGCGGGCAGAATTTGCCCTGACTTTGGCAGCGGCTGGCGCAAAGGTAGCGGTGGTTTCTGGCGGCGATGCTGGCGTTTTTGGCATGGCAGCCGCGGTTTTTGAGGCGGTTGAGAATGGCACACCAGAATGGAAAAATATTGATATTAAGGTTGTGCCAGCGGTGAGCGCGATGCTGGCGGCGGCGGCAAGGGTGGGTGCGCCGCTGGGGCATGATTTCTGCGTTATTTCGCTGTCAACTTACCTAAAACCTTGGGCGATTATTGAAGCGCGGCTGCGCGCCGCGAGCGACGGTGATTTTGTGCTGGTGATTTATAACCCAACTTCTAAACATCGCGGACAGGATTTAGAAAACGCTCTGAAAATTCTGCGGGCGGCACGCAGCGGCGAAACCATCGCCATAATTGCCACCAAAATTGGGCGCGAAGGCGAGGAGGTGGTAATCACCACCCTATCGGAAATCAAACCCGAGCAAGTGACTATGTTAAGCCTGCTCATCATTGGATCAAGCCACACACGAATTATACGGCGTGCAGGCAAAGAACCTATAGTCTATACACCTAGATTTTATAAATCTATTTAATCAGTCTTGCTGCGAAACCGCCGATGGTAATCTGCATTATATAGTGCTGATTCACGAAAATCTTTTTCGGCAAGCACTTTGCCAACGAAAATCAGCGCGCTGCGCTCTATTTCTTTATCTACTAAGCTTTCAATTGTGCCGAGTGTTGCGCGGATGATTTTTTCATCCGCCCAACTGGCGCGATATACTACCGCAACTGGGCAATTCACGCCTAGAATTGGCGATAATTCTGCCACCACACTGCCTAAAGCGTGAATGGAAAGATGGATGGCAAGCGTCGCCCCCGTGTGGGCAAATGCCGCTAGATTCTCGCTTTTTGGCATTGCCGAAGCCCGCCCGCTGGTACGCGTTATTACCAATGATTGCGCCACTTCGGGCAGGGTTAGCTCTTGCGCCATTGCCGCCGCCGCTGCTGCAAAAGCGGGAACGCCAGCGGTTGTTGTGTATGGTATTCCTAGCCTATCCAATCTGCGAAGTTGCTCGCCCATCGCCGAATAAATAGAAAGATCGCCAGAATGCAGTCGCACTACATCTTTTCCCTCCGCGTGCGCTTTTACAAACTCCGCCTCAATAGCGTCTAAGTCCAGCGGTGCGGTGTTGATAATCCGCGCATCTTTCGGACACCAGCTCAGCATTTCCATTGGGATTAGTGATCCAGCATACATACAAACTGGCGAGGCAGAAATAAGCCTCTGCCCGCGAACAGTGATTAAATCCGCAGCTCCCGCGCCTGCGCCAATGAAATGAATTGTCATAATTTTTCCATAATAAACTTGTTTTATTAGCTTATAAATGCTAATAATTAACTATAAGTCAAAAACTAAATAAGGTTCGCCTATATGCAGACCATAACTGTTAATATGCCAGACCCAATGGCAATGATGCTTAATAATGTTTGTGGAAACAGCGATATTGTGAAAGAAGAGCTGATAAAACAGCTGCTTGCTCAACACCTTGAAGATATAGAAGATTATATGGATGCTGTGCGAGCGCGTGATGAGGTTGGAGAAAATTTAAGCCTTGAAGATGCGATGAAAAAATATGGCGTGGCGGGTTAGTTTCTCTCCAAAATCCCAAAAACAATTAGACAAACTTTCCTCGCAAACGCGGGAGAGGATCTTGCGGTATTTATACAAAAAAGTGCAAAACATGGAAAATCCAAGGCAGCTTGGAAAGCCATTGAGCGGTGATATGTCAGGATTTTGGCGTTATCGTGTAGAAGATTATCGGGTTATTTGCGAGATTATTGATGGTGAATTGCTGGTTTTAGTAATAAAAATCGGGCATAGAAAAGAAGTTTATCATTGATAATCCGCGCCCGCGTCGATGAAATGAATGGTCATGATTTTTCCAACTACTGCGTTCCAAACTCTATATTCAAAAAACACGATGGTGTGTTAGCATCGCTACCAGAAATATTATATGTTGTATTACTTGGTGTCGGAAAGCTATTAACATCACAGTTGTTCGCACTGTTGCCATATATAGTCAATTGGCTTAATATTTACACATTTTTAATCATTATAATGTAAGCAATTTTTGTTTTCACAACCTATGGGGGCAAAAATGACTTACAGTGTTGACTTAAGGAAAAGAGTTGTTGATTTTGTTGCTGCTGGC
>SXRF01000122.1 GCA_005792635.1 Rickettsiales bacterium | reverse complement strand
CGATTGACGGCTCATCCAGCACATATAAAACGCCCGAAAGCCCAGATCCAATTTGCGAGGCAAGGCGAATGCGCTGCGACTCGCCGCCAGAAAGCGTCCCTGATTCCCGTGAAAGCGTCAGATAATCCAGCCCAACATTCATCAAAAATTGCAAGCGTTCGCGGATTTCTTTAAGGATTTTTTCGGCGATTTGCTGTTGTTTTTTTGTGAGTTTTTTGTTGATGGTGGAAAACCAATCATGCGCCGCGTCAATGGTGAATTTTGTCACCTCGCCGATGTGTAAGCCGCCGATTTTAACGCACAGAGCCTCAGGCTTCAAACGATGCCCACCGCAAGCATCACAATCATGCTCGTTTTTGAATTTTTCCAATTCCTCCCGCGCCCACGCGCTATCCGTCTCGCGGTATCTGCGCTCTAGGCTTGGGATTACGCCCTCAAACGGCTTATCGACATTATAGCTGCGTGCGCCGTCCATATAGGCGATTTTGATGGATTCATCGCCCGAACCATAAAGAATAATGTCTTGAATTTTTTTGGAAAGTTCACGGAATTTTGTGCCGATGCTGAATTTATAATGTTTGGCAAGACCGTCCAAGGTCTGCACAAAATATTTGCTCTGCCCGCTTGACCACGGCGCGATTGCCCCCTGAATCAAGGTTTTTTCTGTGTCAGGGACAACCAAATCCACATCAAACGCCATCTGCATCCCGAGGCCATCGCAAACAGGGCAAGCACCATACGGGCTGTTAAAGGAAAACAGGCGCGGCTCAATTTCCGAAAGCGTAAAGCCAGAAACGGGGCAAGCGAAGCGAGTTGAGAATTGGAGAATTGGAGAATTGAGGAATTGAGGAATTGCTTTCTCCAATTCTTCATTTCCCCAATTCATCAATTCGGCATTTACAATGCCCCCACTAATCCCCACCGCCGTCTCTAGGCTATCCGCCAAGCGATTGCCGAGTTCAGCGTTTATCACCAACCTGTCCACCACCACATCAATATCGTGCTTTTTGTTTTTATCCAGCGCGGGCAGCTCGTTTATATCATGCAATTTTCCGTTGACTTTCAGGCGTTGAAAACCCTTTTTCTTAAGCTCGGCAATTTCCTTTTTATATTCGCCCTTATGCCCTTTGACAAACGGCGCGAGGAGCAGGATTTTTGTGCCTTCTGGCAGTTCCATAATCCTGTCCACCATCTGCGAAATTGTCTGGCTTTCAATGGGCAGCCCAGTGGCTGGCGAATATGGAACGCCAACCCGCGCATAAAACAAGCGCAGATAATCATAGATCTCCGTCACCGTCCCCACAGTAGAGCGCGGATTGCGCGAAGTGGTTTTCTGGTCAATGGCGATGGCTGGCGACAAGCCGTCGATGCTTTCCACATCTGGCTTATCCTGAATGTTCAAAAACTGGCGGGCATAAGCCGAAAGGCTCTCCACATAGCGGCGTTGTCCCTCAGCGTATATAGTGTCAAACGCCAGCGACGACTTGCCCGAGCCACTCGGCCCCGTAATCACCGTGAGCGTCCCCGCAGGAATATCCACATCAATATTTTTAAGATTATGCTCTTTCGCACCGCGCACGGAGATGTATTTTTGTTTTTCGGTCATGTTAGTGTGTTTTTCCTGATTACATTGATATTTTTGCGGAAGATATACTAACTCTTCGCCAAAATCTCTAACAATTTACACATATCCGCTGGTAACTCGGCGGAAAATGACATTTCCTTGCCTGTGTGGGGGTGGATGAGGCGAAGGGCGCGGGCGTGGAGGGCTTGGCGGCGAAATGCCAACAACGCGGCGCGAGTTTCCTCTGGCAAATGCTTGTATATATTCTGGTTTAGGCGGCTGGTGGTGGTCATGCCATAAGTCTGATCGCCGACCAGCGGGCAGCCAATATGCAAAAAATGCACGCGGATTTGGTGGGTGCGCCCTGTTTCTAATTTACATTCTACGAATGTAAAGAGTTTGGAGTGTGGAGTTTGGAGTGTGGTGTAATGCGTGGTTGCTGGCTTGCCGCCCGCCTTCACCACTGCCATTTTCTGGCGATTGGTGGGGCTGCGCCCGATATTGCCCGTTATCGTGCCGCTTAAAGTTTTTGGTGCGCCCCAAATCAGCGCGTTATAGGTGCGCCCGAGCGTATGATCAGCCAGTTGCGCGGAAAGGCTGGCATGTGACGCGTCATTCTTCGCCACCACCAGCAAACCGCTGGTGTCTTTATCAATGCGGTGAACAATTCCCGGTCGCGCTACGCCACCAATGCCCGACAAACTATCGCCGCAATGGGCAAGCAGCGCGTTCACCAAGGTTTTATCGCGGTTGCCAACGGCGGGATGGACGGTAAGCCCCGCGGGTTTATTAATCACCAGAATATGCGCGTCCTCATAGACAATATCCAGATCCATCGCCTGCGCGGGCATGTGTGATGGCGCGGCTTCGGGGATAGTTACGCTATATTCCTGCCCCGCTTTTACCTTCGCCGATGCGCTGGTTGCAGGCAAAATCGCCCCCTCCGCCAGCAAGCTCTGCACCCGCGAGCGCGACAAATCAGGCAGCATCTCGGTCAGGAATTTATCCAACCGCTGCCCCGCCTGCCCCTCGCTCACTATAAATTTTTGTTGTTTTTCAGACATATAACCCCATTCACGCAGCAACTGTAACATAATTCCAGCAATTGTCACAAAATCTTCATTTGAGACGCAGGGTAATTTGTCGTATAGTGACAATAGGGTAAGTGTATTTATAAGACTTCCTGTATAATTCATTTTGCTGGCAAACTTACTTGCAAATGAAGCCTCGCAAAAATGCTCATGTACCCAAAAGTACACTGCGCTTTTGCACTCCATTTGCTTCGCATTTTGACGCAGCAAAATGAATTATACAGGGAAGTCTATAGTGGAGGTGGGTTATGGCTCATAATGATTTTTCTAAGCTTGTAAATGGAAATAGCGATGCTAAATCCTTGTCAGGGGCGGAGCTGCAAAAAATTGCGGACGCTAAATTAGTGCAAGAAACCTCCCCAGAAGTTGCAGCAATAAAAAGCTTGCAGGCTCATGTTAAGGGTATGGTTGCTGCATCAAAAGATCCATTGACTCTTAAAGCGCGTATTGACATGGGCGTGTTGGAACAAGATCCACACAAACTGGCTAGCGATCCTAATGCTCTGGCGGCATTGATGAACGCCGTAACAGCGGCAAAAAATACCGCTGATGCTGGGCGTTCTGATGAAGGTGGTGGTGGCGTGGTAGGATTTGCGCTTGCCGTTGTTCAAAACATTTACAATAAACTAACTTGCCCCAGAAATGAACCTGTTGGATTTGCTCATGTTGACAATTCTAAATCTGGGAATTTGCCATTGTTTGGAAATGTTCCAACAAAACCAACTGATAACAACTTGGTGAAACAAACGGAAAAGACGGTAGGGTGAAATCATGACAAATGATTTTTATGGAAATTTTGCGCTTGGCGATAACGGTGGTCACATTACTGATGACACTCGCCCCGCCACAATTGAAGACGCAAACACCACAAAACCACAATTGGTTGCTGAAATTACTGCCTTGCAAGGGAAAATAGAAAAAATGCAAGGCAAAGCCTGCACATTACCCGCCGCATATGAATCTATGAGCCAAGGAGAATTAATTGCAATATTGAACGAGGCATCCAAACAAAATAATGCCTTGGAAGCAAGTGCAATGCAGCAAAATCTTGGCGATGGAATTGCCGCAATCACAGGCTTTGCTGCGTTGTTCACTGGGCAGCCTATTGATGTTGGTGGAGGGCATTTTTTCACCCCATCAATGCAACATGGCATTCCGCAAAACTTTCTGGCAGCAACAACACCAAACCACAATCAAGCATGGATATTAGGGGCATAATATGTCGGAACAAGCAGCATTAAAAGACTTCAGCCCAACATGGGAGGGCATTAAGAGCGTGGGGGGTAAGGCTCTTAAATGGGCAGCCTATGGCGCGATTGCCCTTGGGGTTTTATTTGCACTGCCAGCTGGGGTTTTGAGCATATTTTCTGGAGCTTTTGCCATGGAAACTCTAGGTGCAGCATTGCTAAAAGGCGCAGCGGTTGGGGCGATTTTTGGTGCTATAAAAGGTATTGCGGATATGTCAACGGCAATTGACGATGCAAAGCAGGAACAGCTTGATAGATATGATAAAAATCAAAGCAGGAAGGCACTAGCCCAAAGAATGCGCCAGCAAGAGCAAGGGGCAGCTCCAGCGGCGGGGATGGAGGCGCAATCGCCTAGTTTATTTGGCGGAAAACAACAGGAAGCGGCGATGGCGTATTAAAAATCAACCAATTGTCACAAAAGTTTCACATTACTTTGGTGAATTTTGTGGCATACTGGGAGTGTAAATAGATAGTTTTGCTTGAAAACAAGGTGAATTTTATGGCTGATAGACCGATAGATCATGATATAGCAAGCGGCGCAGGGACTGTGGTCGGCAGTGCCGCCAAAGGCGCGGTGGCTGGCGTTGGCTTTGTTATTGGCGCGATTGCGCTTGCAGCCGTTGGCGGCATAGCTGTCGGAAC
The DNA here is from genome assembly GCA_005792635.1 of Rickettsiales bacterium. Taxonomy (GTDB): domain Bacteria; phylum Pseudomonadota; class Alphaproteobacteria; order Rickettsiales; family SXRF01; genus SXRF01. Next base: position 13,546 of record SXRF01000122.1, on the reverse strand, counting down.
GGCTCTTTATTTTGCTACGGGTTCAGCTCTAGCGGTGATTGGAGGTGCTGCTCTTGTGGCTGCCAGCAGTGGAATTTGGGGGCCGTTTGTCATTGCTGGCTTGGGGCTTGGCGCATTATTTGGTGGGAAAAAGGTAATTGACGAGCAGCACGCCTTCAACGCTCGGGCGCAAGGGCATCAGGTGGGCGTACAGGATTCACTACAACTGGCGCATCAGCAAGGCTTACAGGCTGGTTATCAGGCTGGGGCGCAAGCTGGTTCAGCCGCTGTTTTGGATAGGCTGCAACAAATTCAGCAACAGGCAATCGCCGAGCAAGAACGCCTAGTTCAAGAACGCGAAGCAGCAAAAGCGCAAGCCACAAACACGGCTCAGGAAATAATCGGCAAATTACAGGACAACGCCCGTAATTCGCAAGCTCCCGCCCCTGCGCCAGAAGGCGATGTTGTTGAGCAACATAATCATTCTATCAATGCGTCTTTAAGCGAGCATCCGAATGGTGAGCGCAGGGCGGATTTAGAGGCTAAATTTAATATTCAAAAACGCGTAAAACCAGAAGACATAATCGCGGCAAAGGTAGCGGCTATGAATTCTCAAAATTCTGTGGCGGGGTAAGCTTATGGCTGGAAGATGGGCTGGATTGTCGGCTGGAAATCAGCAGAAAGAAGTTGGCAAAGTAGATGGCGGAATTCGCAAAGCGATGGAGCAGCTGGAAAAGCGGCGCGAAAACCCTATTGCTGATGGTCATTTTGAAAAACTGGATGCACATCTTGACACGCTAGCAGAGCGCAACAAGGATTACCTGCAAGCCATGCAAAGCGGCACTAAAGTGGAGCAAGCAACAGCGCAGAAAGCACTTAATACGGCGTTGAAAGATGCAGAAGCTGGCTTAAAACAAAGCAAAAGCTTCCTAGGTGGCGCGAAAAACTTTGAAAGATGGGCGGCACTCGGGAAATTTGGGGTGGGCAAAGCGGCGTTGGTGGCTACGGCGGCGGTTGCTGGTGTGGCGTGGCTGGCTGGTCGGCGCGATGACGCTGCCCGCGAATCCCGCCAAAGCTTACGCGAACAGAGAGACCAAGCTATGGAAACGCAGCTTAATCTTGGTAACTCTATGCCACAGCTGGGCGCGAATACCATGATGGGGCTTGAGCCAAATCTTAACGGAGCGCACGGCAACGCCGTTCTCGCCGCACGAGGCGGCAGGAAAGCTATCGAGCCGCTGCCATCATTTAGCTTGGATAATAGCGGTGGTGTTCCTAACTTCACATAGAGGTTGTTTATAGCTTCTAGCCTAGAGTTATTGTCATTCCTGCGAAGGCAGGAATCTCTTTTAATTATGCCCGCATGTGTTCATTGATAGAGAGATACCCGCCTTCGCGGGTATGACAAACCAACAATTTACCCAGAAACACGGCAATTAACATTGACGATGAAACCTCGGGTGCGGTCGTTGACGCGGTCGGGCGATAGGTAAATTCCCGAATCCCGCGTTTGATATTCAACGCTGTTTTGTTCCAGAAAATTTTTAATGACGGGCAGGCTAATCGCCACATCAGATTTTTTGATGATTTCCTCGCCGTTATTATTCTGATTTTTGATGTGCAGCTCGGCTTTGGCAACCACCACGCCCACCACATTTCCCGAACTATCGAGCAAAGGCCCACCAGAATTGCCATGTTGCACAGCATCGGCGAATTGCAACCATTTATCCTCGCCCTGCGGCCCATTAGTGGCGATGATTTTTGACGAGCGCGTAATTGGCTGGTGCGAACGCCAGCTATCCAGCGGATAACCGACAATCACCACGGGATCGCCCGCCTTCAGCGGGTCTTTCATCGAGTTAAAATACGCCATATCATTATTGGGAAAAGCGGCTTTTAGCAGCGCGAGGTCATGCTCCTTGTCCTGCGCCACGAGCGTTGCGCCCGTTGACATATCGTCGCCGTGGATGCTGATTTGCCCACAATTTTCAACCACATGATTATTCGTGATAATATGCCCATCACGCGTGACAAAAAAACCCGTTCCTGTAGTGTATTTTATTAATTTCATTGTTTGCGCGGACGCCGCAAATGGCAGCAAACACAAAGCGAATGTTAGAAAAATTCTCATTTTTTATTATCAGAAACAGGGTTGAAAATTGAGCCTTCTTTTGGCGCAGTGTCCTGTGGTGGTGGTGCGTCTTTTTTCTTTGGCTCATCTTTTTTAATTTTCGCATCAGGCACAGAAAGCAGCGAACGAGTAGTCGGCATCGCCTTTGGATCGCGGAAATATGACCCGCGCAAAATGGTAATGGTAACGCGGCGATTGCGCGGATTTGTTGGCTCACTTGGCACAAGCAATTCCTTATCGGCGAGTGCCTCTATCTTCACCACGCGCTCTGGCTCAAGCTGCGTTGTCGCCAGCATCCTGCGTGATGAATTCGCCCTATCCGCCGATAATTCCCAGATGCTATATTGCGGGTTATCGGTTGATGATGGCGAATCGGTATGCCCTTTAATGCTGATATTATTCGGAGTTTTTGACACCATTCGCGCCATGGTATCCAACACTTTTTTTCCCGTATCAGTCAGCACCGCGCCCCCCGGAACAAACATCGGCTTTTTAGCGTCGTCAATCATATCGATTTTAAGCCCTTCGGGCGTGTCTTGGATTACCACATTATTCTTGTACTCTTTCAACTCTTCATCAGTGTCTAGTGCCTGTTTTATATCCTGCGCCGCGCCTTGCATCTCGTCTGCGTCTTCGGTTGTATCGGCAACTTTTTCGTTTTTGCTCATATCCTCGGCATTGGGGTCATTTTCACCCTTTTGCGCGTTAGGCGCAGCCGCCACATCGCCCTGCTTCACCTGCCCAACCACCAGCCCAACTTCGGTCAAGTCGTTTTTGGATTTACCAGCCTCCGATGAATGCAAGCCTCCCTTCTGCCCAATCCCCATGGAGTCTTTAATCCCAATAGTTGGCGTGAAATATTCCGCCAAACCCATCTTTTGCTCAGGAGTCGTAACGCTAAGCAACCAGAGCAGCAAGAAAAACGCCATCATCGCCGTCACGAAATCGGCGTACGGAACTTTCCACGCGCCGCCGTGATGTCCGCCGCCGCCCTTCTTGATTTTCTTGATAATTATTGCTTGATCATCTGCCATAACCACAGGATATTTACACAAAAAGCTTAAGGAATGGTTATTAGCAAAAAAATTATTGCAAATACTCCATCAAGTTCTGCTATGCGCAACCTCATCGGAAACGGCAAGAATGTCACGCTTTGGGCGCATTTCCTGCCATTTATCAGTGGCTTCAACCGATTTTTCTTCTTTTTCGTCCAGATTGTCGTCCTTTGACTTGTGTATCAACCTGCCACCATGGTCAAAAGGGTCAATTCCCGTTTCATCAATGGATTTCTGGCGGTCTTTTGCCATCTCCAAACTGCCCTGTAAACCAGCAACATAGCGGGGAACAAGGCGAAACAGCTCCACCGCGTTGTTAAGCACAATGCCCAGCGCGGAAATTCTCCCGACCAGCTTTATTCGGTTGTTATGTAGCGACTCAGAAATTGCGGCAATCACCAGCGCGGCGGCGGTTTTCACCCCCACCCAGAGCAGAGGTTCAGCGACATCCTGCGTAAGACCCGCACCATCACCGCGCCTTTTCACCTCAAACTCTATCATCCGCGCAAACCGCGGGTCATCACCAGCGTATTTATCAATGGATTTTTCAATGAATGCTTCAGTTTTTTTGTGCAAATAGGGCTTAACCCACTCGGTTATGCTGCCGACAGTTCGCTCGTAAAGCCCTGTTTTTACTTCTTTATTATCGTTTTGTGCGGTCATATACTTACTTGAATCATGTTTCCAAGTGAATATAACACAACCAGCACCGTCGCTCAAATGAAGATTTTGTGACAGTAACAAAACCGAAGATTTTGCTAGCCACCAACTATAAGCCCAAGCTATAACCAGCCACAATCAAGCCAATAATTAATCAAAGTATATCGTATGACACCCGGCGCACGCACCCAAGCAGCAATTGAACTTCTAGACCAAATATTTGAAGCATGGAAATCGGAAAAACGCTTTCCCGCCGATAAGATGCTGGAGCAATATTTCAAAGCCCACCGCTATATCGGCTCGAAAGACCGTGGCGCAGTGGCGGAGCTGGTATATTGGGTGCTGCGCCATAAAGCCTCGCTGGAATGGTGGATACATAAATATTCGCATCCTGTCAGCGGGAGGATGTTTGTGCTGGCGGCACTCATGCTGCGCCATGATTACGACCCCGACAGCGCACAGCAGCTAACCAAGGACAGCCAATATTCCATTGATGCCTTTAGCACCGACGAACAAAAATTCATCCACACCATGACGCGGATGAGCGTAAGCCACCCTGATATGCCGATGCACGCACAGCTAAATTACCCCGAGTGGCTGGACGGCCTGCTGCGCGATAGTTTTGGCGAGAATCTGGAAGCGGCTATGCGCTCGATGAGCAGCCAAGCACCAACGGATTTACGGGTGAATACGCTGAAAACTCACCGCGAAAAACTCATTGGGCAGTTACAAGCCGAGGGCTTTGATTGCGCTCCTACCCCGCTTTCACCGATTGGTATTCGCCTTGCGAAACGCGCCCCGATTTTCACCTCCGTTCGCTTTAAGGAAGGGCATTTTGAGGTGCAGGATGAAGGATCGCAAGCGGTTGCTTTGCTGGTGGATGCAAAAGCTGGGCAGCGCGTGATTGATTTCTGCGCGGGCGCGGGCGGCAAAACACTCGCCATCGCCGCCGCCATGGAAAATAAAGGGCGGATTTTGGCGTGGGACACCTCCGAGAAACGCTTGGGGCAAATTAATATCCGCCTGAAACGCGCTGGCGCACATAATGTGCAGGTGCATGTGTTGGAATCAGAAAACGACGCTTTCATCAAACGCCACAAAGCCACGGCTGACCGCGTGCTGATTGATGTGCCATGCAGCGGCAGTGGAACATGGCGGCGCAACCCCGACCTGAAATGGCGATTTACTCAGAAAGATTTAGACGAAGTTCGCGCCGTGCAACAGGCGATTTTGCAAAGTGCCTCGCGGCTGGTGAAGGTCGGCGGGCGACTGATTTACGCCACTTGCTCAATTTTCAAAGACGAGAACGAGCGGCAAATTGAAAAATTCCTCGCCGAGCATAATAATTTCAAATTGTTGGATGCTAATAAAATATGGAATAAAACGCCACTACCAGAAGGAAACGACCCAGAAGCCGCATATTTCAGCGTAACCCCACATAATGACGGGGTGGATGGCTTTTTCGCCGCGGTGATGGAAAAATTGCCAGCCTAGGCAACCCCAAGCTGCTCTTACCACCAGATAATTTCTAAAAAACATAGAAAACCCTATGGCTTGTCGCCCCGCATTTATTGCGGGGTCTGGTTAAAAACAAGAGAAAAGCTATGCTTTTCTTCCCAGATGCCGCAACAAGTGCGGCATGACAAGAATGTGTCGAGTGGTAAGCAAACGCCAATTATTACTTGACATTAACGATTGGGGGGGTAGAATTGCCTCGTTACTTAGGTTTTTTCTTATATGAAAATATAATGCAAAAAACTTTTTTTACGGATGAAAAGTTAAGTAACCCCGTAACAAAGATATAAAGAACGGCATCAGATTTTTTCTGAATGCCATATTTTTCGACACAACTAAAGAGGTATGTGTCATGGATAAATTGTTTGAAAGCACATTGATAGCTTTCTATATCGTGATGAGTATAATTTTTTTATACTGTTTCGCAGTCGGCGTAATTGCCGTTGCAAGAAATCAAATAAAAAGAAAGGCAATAATCAATGCCTTTCCATCAAGCGTGACATTATGGACAGTGATTATCTATATTTTTTACGACTGGCTTTATGGACTTTTGAACTAAACCAGTAAAACTTCTCCAATCATCCCTCGTGGTGATTGGGGAGGCGTACTTTTTCCTCCTTTTTTCCCCCACACCCGAAACCAAAAAACCACCTTCCAGAACACTTCTTGCCGTGTTATTGATGCTTGCTTGGGATGTCATACCACTCACCGTATTCACAATTAGAACTGTAAAACACAAAAGCCCACCGTCGTCATCCCCGCCTTGCGCGGGGATCTTGAGCAAAAAATTTTGATATAAATTGTAGCCCTAGATGCCCGCATGAAGCGGGCATGACGACCAATTTTATACAAAGAAAGGACTGTTTTTTCACTTGCAGTTGATAATCACTATCAACAACAGAACAATCTACTGCGCTACATAAGCCAGAAGTGCGAGGTTGCGGGCGCGTTTGATAGCGGTGGCAAGAACGCGTTGTTTCTTATGAGAAACCGAGGTAATGCGGCTTGGCAAAATCTTGCCGCGTTCAGAGATGAAGCGTTGCAATAATTTCACATCTTTATAGTCAATTTTTGGAGCATTCGCGCCAGTTAGCGGGCAAGATTTGCGGCGGCGAAAAAACACTTTACGACCAGCGGCTGGGTTTTCTTGAGGGCGTTCCATAGTCATTATTTCCTTAAATTTCTAGTTTATTATAGCTTCTTCAGCGATTACTTCATCAATCGGCGAAATTATATCATCCGCCACACCGTCTTCACGAGCGCGATTTTGCTGCATCATAACCGATGGTTCTTCGTCCAAAGCGTCAACGCGGATGGTCAGCAAGCGCACAACATCTTCATTATGCCCAAGATTGCGCTCCATTTCCTTCACCGCAGTAGCAGGCGCGTCAATAGACAACATAACATAATGCCCACGGCGGCTTTTGTTGATTTTATAAGCAAGGTTACGCAAACCCCAATATTCCTCGCGCACAACTTTACCACCGCCCTGTGCCACAAGTGCGCTCGCGCTCTCGGTAAGCTTGGTTACATCATTACGAGAGAGGTCTTGACGGGTAATAAAAGTGCTTTCATACAAAGGCATAACTATAGTAACTCCTGAAAAAAATGGTGCTTTTTGTGCATTAAAGGTGGACATATATAGCGTTTTCTTATGGCATTGCAAGCAAAATAAGAAAGAAAATTTGATTTTGGCGGTTGATAGCGGTATAGTCGCGCTGTTTTTTAAGGGTAACGCAATGAAAACTATTAGGAAAATTATTGATAAACCATCGCCGAATTTTGACAGTCGCGAGGGGCAAGCGGTGGATATGCTGGTGCTGCACTATACGGGCATGAAATCGGCGGGCGAAGCTATGGACAGGCTGTGCGACCCTGCGGCGAAGGTCAGCGCACATTATATGGTGGATGTGGACGGCACGATTTTTCGGCTGGTTGACGAGGAAAACCGCGCGTGGCACGCTGGTGTCAGCTATTGGCGTGGTAACACCAACATAAACCAACGATCCATCGGGGTGGAAATCGTGAATACTGGGCATGAATTCGGCTATACCCCCTTCCCCGCCCCGCAAATGGCGGCGGTTTTGGGCTTGTGTCAGGGCATACTCTCGCGCCACGCCATCCCCGCCCGCAATGTCGTCGCCCATAGCGACATCGCCCCCACCAGAAAACAAGACCCAGGGGAATTGTTTGACTGGAAATTCCTCGCCGAAAATTGCGTTGGCGTTTTCCCTGAGCCGAGCAGCGAGGACGCGACACCGAGTGCCGACCTCCAAAAATATGGCTATGACATAAGCGACCACAAAGCCGCCATAACCGCCTTCCAACGCCATTTCCGCCCCAAAAACCTATCAGGAGAGTGGGACGCGGAATGCGCTGGGCTTCTAGCCGCCCTCCTCGCCGCCAGAAAATAGTAAAGAACCTCGGAACGAACTCCTTTGTCATACCGCTGTAGAGCGGTATCCATGCCTAACCGCGAAGACATAACTAATTGATTGGCATAGATTCCGCCCTTCGGCGGAATGACAAAGACAAAGCAAGCTTCTATGTATTTCACCACCAAATAATAAATCAATATTTTTCAACACCTTACCAAACAACCAACAATTGTCATACAGATGTCACAAAAACTTCATACACAAATGCAAAATTTATGGCATTATATGAGTATGAGGAATTGTTTATACAACTGCGATACCAGCGCAGACGCTACTGGTAAAAAGGAAATTGGATAAGGTTTATGGCATTCGACGACATCGGAAATGAGATACAAGGAGAGTCCTTCTGGAGCAAGGCTGGGAATCTTCTTTTGATTGTTTCTGGGGCTGCTTTGGTTTTATTGCTTATTGGTCTTGGCAGCAAATGGATGGATAAAAAAGAGGGAGAACCTTCTTTTTGGAAAGAACATTTTCCCAACGGCTTTTCGTTGGATGGCGTTAAAAGTGCCGCAAAATCTGGTTGGGATGGTCTTGTAAATGTTAAAGATAGTGCCGTTGATGCCCTTACTGGAGAAGCTGACCCAGCAAAAGACCCTAAAAAATTCAACGACAACGCCGCGAAAGAACAACAAAGCACAGAGAAAATGAAATCTCTTGCTGGTGCAGCACCTACCCTGTTAGGCGCAGGTGTTGGGACTGCGGTAGCTGCGGAAACAATACACACCAAATACATAGCCCCAACCGTGGCACATGGTGTAGAGATTAAAAACAAAATACCAACTTGGTGGGACGAAGTTAAATATAAAACACAGAACTTTCTTGCCTCCGAGAAATCTTTTGGCAATAATTCTTTTGCTACCAAAGCAGGAACGGCAATATCAGCCTCTGCCAAACCTTTTGTTGCTGTTGGTGCTGTTTTAGCGGACAGCAAGATTATTAAGGCTCTAAAACCAGCGGGTGGCTTGTTGATAGGTTTTCAAACTTGGGGACATGCCAATGAATTAGAAGATGATGCCAACAGATTAGAAAAAGCGGGTAAGGAAGCTGATGATAATGCCCTATCCGAACAGGCTCTAAAAAAACGCTCCGCGGCATTGGCTGAAAGATTGTCAGGCTTAGCGGAGGGAGGAGGATATTTAATTCCTAATCCCCTTGGTATATTAGCTGGTTCAATTGTAAAGAATGTTACCTATATAGCTTCTGGAGCAAATAATTCTGGCGGCGTTACCAGAGATTCCATATCTGAATTTGTTGGCAAAGGGTATAATGGATACGGGCTTGATGCTGTCGCCTCCTCCATAATGTCACACGGGGTTGGCGCACTTATAAGCGGAAAAGGTGTTGCACAAGCTGCTCACGAGCTATGGAATGGTGACGACGGGCTTGGGTTTCAGGACACCAAAACAGCAGTGGTACAATCTACACCAACGGCGGCAAAACCTACAACAGAAGTAGCCAAAACCAATGGTTAAACAGAAAAAAATGCCTGATCCAGATAAACCGCTTACCCATGCGGAATTAAAGAGCATGAAGTGGCTGCATGGGCTTGATGGTTTGGCGGAGCTGATGGGAGAGGAGTTTGTAGCACCTCTTCGTTTGCGTGGCAGACCGAAAAAAGACGACAAAAAAGTTTCGCTGCATTTGCGCGTTGACAAAGAAATCGCGGATAGATTTCGCGCAAGCGGGCGCGGTTGGCAAACGCGCATCAACGCCCTACTCCTCGCCGCTATGGAACAAGGGCAGGTATAGATCAATCCAAAAACGGATCTTTCACCAAAATCGTGTCTTCGCGGCGCGGGCTGGTGGAGAGAAGAGCCACGGGGCATTCAATCAATTCCTCAATGCGGCGGATATATTTGATGGCTTGCGCGGGTAAATCCGCCCAGCTTTGCTTGCCGTGCGTGCTTTCGCTCCAGCCGTCCATTTCCTCATATATCGGCTGGATTTCCGCCTGAATTTTGCTGCTGGCTGGCAGGTAGTCATAAAGCTTGCCGTTATGGGTGTAGCCGATGCAGATTTTGATTTTCTCGAAGCCGTCTAGCACATCCAGCTTGGTGAGCGCGATGCCCGTAATGCCACCAATCCTTGCGGTTTGGCGCACGAGTGTCGCGTCAAACCAGCCACAGCGGCGCGGCCTGCCCGTCACTGTGCCAAATTCATGCCCAACGCGCCCGAGCGTCTGCCCGATTTCATCGTGTAGCTCGGTCGGAAAAGGCCCGCTGCCCACGCGGGTGGTATAGGCTTTGGTGATGCCCAGCACAAAACCAATGGCGTTGATGCCCACGCCCGAACCAATCGTCGCCGCGCCCGCCAAAGTGTTTGACGAGGTGACGAACGGATAGGTTCCGTGGTCAACATCCAGCAGCGCACCTTGCGCCCCTTCAAATAATATGCGTTTTCCCTCGCGGCGCAATTGGTGGAGTAGCAACCACACAGGCGTTGCAAATGGCAGCAGCTTCGGCGCAATGGCGAGCAGCGGAGTGAGAATTTCATCAACCGTCATGCCCGTATTATGATATGCCACCAGTGCCGCCACTTTTTCGCGCAAAGCCTCTTCGTCCGCCAAATCGCAAACACGAATAGCGCGGCGGGCGACTTTATCCTCATAAGCAGGGCCAATTCCGCGCCCTGTTGTGCCGATTTTAGCAGCACCGCGGCTGACTTCCGCGCTTTTATCCACCGCGCTATGGATAGGAAGGATTAACGGCGCGTTTTCGGCAATCCGCAAATTATCAGGCGTAACCGCCACGCCCAGCTTGCCAATCGCCTCAATTTCTGCGAACAGCGCGAACGGGTCAATCACCACGCCATTGCCGATGATGGAAAGCTTGTTCGGGCGCACGATACCCGACGGAAGCAGCGATAATTTATAAGTTACGCCGTCCACCACCAGCGTATGCCCAGCGTTATGCCCGCCCTGAAAGCGCACCACAACATCGGCGCGTTCCGACAGCCAATCCACCACCTTGCCCTTACCCTCATCACCCCACTGCGAACCAATTACTGCTACATTTGTCATTTTATTTCCTTGTTAATTACGACGACACACCAGAGGAGACCTGCGTCCATGTTTAATTTACAAACAATGGATTGCCACGCTTCGCCCATAATGACAAGTGGATTTTATTTGCTTTCTACTTCTTCTCACCTACTACCTGTTTGACATTATCGCCCCATTCTTCCAGAATTTTGGCTTGGCTGCGCTCCAGCGCGATAATCCGCAGGCGATATTGAATTTCCAGAACTATTCTGGCAATATGGCGAGCGAAATATATCCCCCCCCAGCCAAGCAGCGCACCGCCATAAATAAACAGCCAAATCTGCGGGTTGGCAATCATTCCCCCCACCTCATAATGCTTGAATTTAAGCCCAGAAATAAAAACGGGAGTAATTGAAGGAATAGTTGCCGCAAGATTACAGGCAAAAATCGTGCGAAAATTCGCTCTATCGCCGTCCGTATCCACGAAATAGGCGGCAATGGATGGCAAAAGCGCGAGCAGCAAAAACACGAAGCCCATTTGCAGCATGATAATAAGCATGATAACCACAATTATCATTAGTGGTAAAATAAGTTTCTGCCCAATGCGAATTAAAAACATGCTAACTCCCCCGCACTGCTAGATAAAAGCTAAACGCCAGTGCCGCCATCGCGCCGTAATGCGCCATATTCACGCCAAGGCGGTTGCTATGCTCCTCTAGCACTTCTGGTCGTTTATAATAAATGATATTTTTTGCATTGCGCTTGAAATTATTTATCGCCTGCTTAAACGCTCGATCCTCCGCGTCGGCATATCCAGATTCTATGAATATATCCGCCATTTTTTGTAGGCTGCCGCTTTTTGCCGAATTTTCCAGCATGTGCAAAAGTTTTTTCTTCAGTGTTTTGCTGCGAATTACTTCCAATGACGGCAAAATGCGCATCGCCAGCCAGTGTGTGAGCGCGGGAAGATACGGCGTTTTAGCCCGATGCTGCGCGGCAGCAAGCAGCTTCAGCGCGATCATCGCTGGATTATTGGCAAGGCTTGGATGCGCGTCAAGCTGCGTCAAATAAATTTCATGCTGAATTTTTAGATGAGTAGCGATAAACGCCGCAATATGCTTGTCTATTGGGTCGCCACTTGCCGCCAAATTGGGCGCAAGTTCGTTTAGTGCCGTAAGCAAGGCGGGCAGAGTGGTGACATATTTTCCCGCAAGAAGCGGACTTAAACACTGCATCGTTGGGTTTAGCTCATATAAAACGCGCTCATTCCCAAAACCAAAGCCATTATTTTTTATAATAGAGCGCAAGCGTTCCAAGCGCGGCAAGATTGTATCAATCGTAGAGCTTACAATTTCATCGTATTTTTCATTGTCTTTTTTGCGTTGATGAATAACAAAATGGAACATGCTAAATTCAATAAATCGTGAAAGAAGCAATAAATCCGCTGGCGAATTGCTCGCCATCACTTCCGCAAACAAGCTGCCTATGCCGTCAAGATGAAATGATAATTTCTGCAAGCGCACAGGACTCATCGGGTCAAAGGTGCTAATCAAGCGCATTATTTGCTCGTCAAATGACGCATCGCCTTTTCTGCCGATTTCGTTCATAGTTTTCGCAGTGGAAATCAAATATTCATTGAGTTCCTTATTACGCAGCGAAATCACCACCCAGCTTGATAGCTGCCCGCTTTCTATAATATCTGGCACATCTTTCCAGTGCTGCGCGAGCAAATTCGCCACTTCTTTGCGCGTATAGGCGTGGCTTTCCTCAAATTCAAACGGGCGGATTGCCTCTTGCTGCGGCGGCGTTGGCATCACATTATAGCGTTTGCCGTCTAGCCATGCTTTGAGATATTTGAACCCCCAGCGATCCTGCGCTGTTGGGCTGAGTAACCCGCGAAAGAAATCATAAAACACTTCTGGCATGTCTTTATTACGCGTAAGAGCCGTAAATGCGCCGTCCTTCATGATGCGCTTAATCAAAGCTTTTTCCGTAATTCCAGAAAAATGATTCATGCCATAAATAATCTGCATAATCACCACCGCCAGCGCGTAGTAATCCTGCGCTACACTGCCCTCCCCTTTACCTGCTGGCTGCGCTTGCATTCGCTCCAACGGCTCATAATAAAATGGCTGCGAAAGCCCGCAAGGCTCGGCGGCGCAGTGTCCAACCATCAGCGAATTGCCATAGTAAATATTTTCGCAATTAATATTGCCATGCGCGATGCCAAGGTCGCTTAAATGCTGGATAGCCAGCGCGAGAGGAGTTATTATATTATGACAAATAAATTCAAAGCTCGGGCGGGTTTTAGTGGCGGCGATGAGTACAGAAAGCTTTTTGCCTTTTGGGCGTTCGTATAAAATTACGAAGCGTTCTTCCTGCGGGCGCGAAAGTGCCACTACGCCAGCCGTTACCAAATTCATTATGTGTGGGTGTGGCGCATTGCGTAGCGGCGAAATAATATCCATCCGCGGCAAAGCTCCACTCGCGCAAACCAGCGCGACATAAGCTATTTTATCGGGTAATTTTATATCAATCGCCGCATAAGCCTTAGCAGATTTGCAATCAAAATCAGGCAGCGGAGCATTCAAATCAACCCGATACCGCTTGTCCACAACATCGCGCTCAGCAGGCTTCTCATCAGGCGCATATCCGCGCAAAAAATCACTAATTGACCGCGCAACATCCGCCTCCAGATGTGACTTATCCGTTTCTTTTGCTGCTACTAATTCTTGCGCCATATATTTTAACCTACTTGGTTCTATAAATATCCGTGCCAATTGTCATT
>SXRF01000007.1 GCA_005792635.1 Rickettsiales bacterium | reverse complement strand
GTGTATTGTTTGGTGCTGAGTACGCTGCTCCATATAGCCATCGCACTACCCGCGATTAGCCCAATAATGATGATTACAACGGACATCTCAATGAGGGTGAAGGCGGATTTACGAGATTTATTGTGCATTAAACTCTCCATCAATTACTAATATAATCCATAATTGTAGAACTTAAATCGTTAAGAAATTATGAAGAAGTCGCTAAAATATCACTTGTAGCCTGTTGCAAATGTGCGGTTAGCTGTTTGCGGTTGCCAAGCTGGGCGCAGGTAACGGCGGGCAGTAAGGTAAGCGTCGCGTCGATTTTCGGAAGTTTCAATAATTCCCACAAATGTGGCGCGAGCAGCATATCGCCATACCACGCGATGCTCGGCCACTGGGTGCTGTCAATCGGTAGCTGCCCGATATGGGTATAGCGGATAACGGCGGGCTGAATCCATAATTCCTTACCATCTATTTTTTCCTCAGCAATACTAAGCAGGCTGGATTTGAAGGGCAGGGGATGACGACCATTGCCCGTTGTTCCCTCGGGAAATAGCGAAACTATTTCGCCGCTGGCAAGTGCGGTTTTTATGTCGTTGCCGCCAGATTTTATTTTCGCGCTGCGCCGCTCAATAAACACGCAGTCCAGCAAGCGGCAAATGGTGGAAACTACCGCCCAGCCCGCGACTTCACTTTTGGGGGTGAAGCAAGCGGTGGTTTTCCAACCGAGAACGAATATATCAAGATATGAAATATGGTTGGAAACGAGTAGCAATGGGCGTTCACGCGAAATTTCACCGTCCACTCGTATGCGAAGTCCGATAATTCGGCATAAAACCGCATAGCCCGCAACGCGCACACGATCTCTCCAGATTTTTTTGCTAGAAAGTTTTGCAATAAAAAGCAGCAAAATGCAAAGCGCGAGCGCAATAATTATCAGCAATAATTTAAGCGTGGCTTTTAGCACGGCTAGCTTCCATCGCCGCTGCCATAGCGCGTGGCGTATTTTTCGGTTATGCGGTCGGTCTTCACCACAATGCTGACATCGGTGGTGTTATAGTCAAAGTCAATCACCGCGCCATTTCCAATATAGCCGCTAAGGCGCAGATAGCCTTTAATCAGAGGTGGCAAACCAGAGAACGCTGCTTTTGCATCAATAGCTTCTTTGGGCATTAAATTCATCTCTACATAGCGGTCGGGCAAAGCTTTTGGGCAAAGCTCTGACGGGGCTAGGTGATAGTGATAGAGATAGGAAAGTGCGGCGGCGTGTTCCTTTGGGTTTGTGCCATGGAAGCTAGCGCAGCCAAACATAATCCCAACATTAAACTTAACCACATACGCGCCGATTCCCCGCCATAAAAGCTGCATAACGGCGCGATTACGAAAATCTTGGTGAACGCATGACCGCCCGACTTCCAAAATTCCGCCAGCATAATTTTTAATCAGCTTAATATCAAACTCGCTGTCACTGTAAAACCTGCCGATTTTTGCCATTTGCTCGCGCCGTAGCAATCGGTAAGTGCCAACAATTTTATAGCCGCCATCAGCTTTGTGTTCCGCGACGAGCAAATGATCGCAGACCGCGTCAAACTCGTCAATATCCAGCTTGCTTACGGCAATTTCCTTGCTCGCTTTTGCACCCATTTCTTCATAAAAAACTTGGTAACGAAGCCTTTGTCCTGCCTCAATATCCGCCGCATCAGAGGCTATAAAAACCTCCATATTGCCTGCGCGTAAATCACCCAAATCATAGAGTTTTTGCAACATTATTTTGAATCCAACGCAACGGCGTATAGCTCCAAGCGATGCCCAATCAATTTATAGCCTAGTTTTTTGGCTATAGTATGTTGTAAAGCTTCAATTTCATCGTTGGTAAATTCAATAACCTTGCCAGTTTTTATGTCTATCAAATGGTCGTGATGATCATCACTTATTGGCTCATAACGCGCCCGTCCATCACCAAAGTCATGCTTTTGGGTGATACCTGCTTCTTCGAATAATTTTACTGTGCGATAGACGGTGGCGATGCCGATATTGGGGTCAATTTCAACAGCGCGGGAATATAGCATCTCAACATCAGGATGGTCATGCGCTGCGGCGATAACCTGCGCGATGACGCGGCGTTGCCCTGTCATCTTCAAGCCTTTTTCCAAGCATTTTTCTTCAATTTCGCTGGGTAGATCCTGTATGGTTTTGTTTGGCACGCGAACCTCTCTTATAGTTTCCAATGTTTGTATAAGAAGCTTATAGTACAGTCAAATCTAATCTAGAGTATTAATAGGCTCTAATAAGCCACAGGAACTGGATCAAGCGACCGCCACAAATACCAAGTGGCGACGCTGCGATATGGTCGCCAATTTTCCGCGATTTCATAAATTTCCGCAAGGGTTAGTTTATCGCCAGCATTATAGAGGCGGAAAATCGCCTTTTGTAAGCCAATATCCGCCAGCGGCAAAATATCTGGGCGGGCGAGGTAAAAAATCATGAACATTTCCGCCGTCCACCGCCCGATGCCGTTTAACTTAGTCAGCTCACTGACTAACTCATCATCTGGCAGGCTTTGCCAGAAATTTTCTATATTTTCGTTGTCGCTGAAATGTTGCGCGAGGCTATATAAATAGCGCGTTTTAGAGGCGGAAAGACCGCATTCCCGCAAGCTTTGCTCATTCGTGGCGAGGACATTCTGCGGCGCAACTATTTTGAGCGCGGTTTCAAATTTTTTCCACACGCTATCAGCGGCTTTGACCGAAATTTGCTGCCCGATGATGGAGCGAGCGAGAGTGTAAAACGCATCACCGCGAGTAGTCAACATCTCACCATGATAGGCTTCTATGATTTTTTTAAGCCGCTTATCGCGCTTGGCAAGGTGAGCTTTGGCGGATTCCCAGTAATGCGCGGTCATTGGCGCAGCACACCGCCAAAAGCCTTGCCCACGCCTTGCACAATCGCGCTGCTAACTGCCGTAATATCCGCCTCGGCAAGGGTGCGCTCATACGATTGCAAGCAGATCTTCACCGCCACCGATTTCTTGCCCGCGTCCACACCTTTGCCGACATAAACATCAAAAATATCCACGGCGGTGATTAGGTTTTTTTCGGCTTTGTTGATTTCTTTGATTATGTCGGAGGCACTAACGCCCGCGTCAACAATAAACGCAAAATCACGCTCCACCGCTTGGAAATCCGATAGTTTTAGCTGTGGTTTTGCCGTTCCTTTGGCGCGGGCAACTGGCACAGCGTCCAAGAAAATTTCAAAGGCGGCAAGTGTTTCTTCAATATCAAATTTCGCGGCGATAGCAGGGTGAATTTCGCCGAAATATCCCAATATATTTTTGCCGAGAACCAAAGCTCCGCTGCGGTTTGGGTGGTAATATGCTGGTAAGTCTTTTGTACTGATTTCAGCTTTGCTTAAACCTAGATTTTGCAGTATCGCCAGCGCGTCCGCCTTCGCGTCCATTGCGTCAGCTGCACGGTTTTTCAGCGAAAACAAATCGCCAGAATATTCCGTATGTGGAACATTTCCAACGCGCACACCCGCCGCCACGGTTTTTTGTCCTGTCGGCGTTATATCGTGGAACTGCAAACCAACTTCAAATAGCGAAATATCTTTGAAACCGCGGGCGGCATTGCGTTTTGCTGCATCCAGCAAATTCGGCAAAATGCTTGGGCGCATATCGCTTAAATCCGCACTGATTGGGTTTAACAGTTTCAATTCTGGCTTGCCACCGCCGAACATTTCAGCCCATGCGGCGGGCATAAACGACCAAGTATGCGCCTCCAACATTCCGCGCGTTGCCAGCAAGCGTTTGACGATGCGCTCGCGCTTTTGCGGTAGTTTCAGCGTTGCTGGCGTGATGCCCGAAAGCTTGGGCAGCGGCGTGGAAGGAATATGTTCATAGCCATATATCCGCAAAATTTCCTCCACCAAATCCGCTTCGCCGTGAATGTCTGCTCGCCAAGAAGGAGGTGTTACCACGAGTGTGGAGTTTGGAGTTTGTAGTGTGTTAAAGCCAAGGTTATTTAATATTTCCAAGGATTTTTCGGGTGCAATATCAACGCCGCCTAGAGACAAAACGCGCTCTGGGTTGAAGGCGATTTCGCGTTTATATTCGGGCGTTTTTCCTGCATAAGTCAGTTGACTAGCTAATCCCCCGCAAAGCTCTAAAATCATCGTCACAGCGCGGTTTGCAGCTTCTTCTACAAAAGCAACATCCACCCCGCGCTCAAAGCGATAGCGAGCGTCGGAATCAATCTGTAACGCACGCCCCGCGGCTGCTACAGCGGTTGGCTCAAACAGCGCGACTTCAAGTAAAACTTCCGTGGTTTCCGCGCTGCAACCAGTTTCCGCGCCGCCAATCACCCCGCCGATTGCCACCGCGCCTTTATCATCAGCAATAACCGTTGTATTTTCTGGCAATTCATAATTTTTTCCATTAAGTGCAGAAAAATTTTCGCCTGCCTTCGCCCCGCGCACGCGCAAATTCCCACTGAGTTTTTTAGCGTCATAAACATGAAGTGGGCGGCACAGGTCAATGGTGAAATAGTTGGTGATGTCCACCAGAGCAGAGATTGATTTCTGCCCGATTGCTTCAAGGCGTTTTTTAAGCCAAGCAGGGCTTTCGCCGTTTTTAACGCCTGATATATGGCAGCCGATGAATTGGTGGCAAGCGTCGGTGGTTATTGAAACTGAAACTGGGCTTTTGGCTTCGGGCTTCGGGCTTTGAAGCCCAGAGCCTAGAGCCTGAAGCCTTCCTAATCCTGCCGCTGCTAAATCCCGCGCTACGCCGCGCACGCCAAGGCAATCGGCACGGTTGGGGGTGATGGCGATGTCAATTACAGGGTCGTTTAGTCCGAGAACATCCGCCACGCTCGCGCCGATCTCAGCTTCGGGCAGCTCCACAATTCCTTCGCTGCTTTCCGCAAGTCCTAATTCCTCAAGCGAGCAAAGCATTCCAAAGCTTTCCACTCCGCGAACTTTGGCTTTTTTAATCACCATGCCATTTGCGGGAATAACCGTTCCCTCTTTGGCGAGGCAAACAAACAGCCCAGCGCGGGCATTGCTTGCGCCGCAAACAATTTGTAAAACGCCAATGTCACTTTCCACCTTGCAGATTTGCAGTTTATCAGCCTCAGGATGGCGGGCGGTTTCCAAAATTTTGGCAACGGTGAAGGCTTTTAGACTCTCCGCCCTGTCCTCCACGCCTTCTAGCTCCAACCCGATGGCAGTTAGTTTGTCGGTTATTTCTTTAAGGCTTGCCGTCGTTTCCAGATGGTCTTTCAGCCAAGAGAGAGTGAATTTCATTTTTTTATACTTTCCTGTCATCCTGTGGACTGCGAAGCAGTAGCACAGGATCTAATGTTATTCAAGATCCTGCGCTGTTGCTATGCAACCCGCAGGATGATAACTACAATCCTCCCACCAAGCTTGGAATATGGAGTGGAGAAAAGCCGTAATGTTGTAGCCAGCGAGCGTCGGATTCAAAAAATGTGCGCAGGTCGGGAATGCCATATTTGAGCATGGCGAGGCGTTCGATGCCCATGCCGAAGGCAAAGCCTTGATATTCTTCTGGGTCTATTCCGCAGTTTTTAAGCACATTCGGATAAACCATTCCGCAACCGCCGATTTCCAGCCAATCTTGTCCCGCGCCGATTTTTAAGCTTTCCTTGCTGCGCGAGCAGCCAATGTCAATCTCCGCCGATGGCTCAGTGAACGGAAAAAAACTAGGGCGGAAGCGAGTTGGAAGCTCGTCCAACTCAAAAAACACGCGCATGAACTCCGCCACACAGCCCTTGAGATGCCCCATATTAATATTCTTATCAATGACCAAACCTTCCACTTGGTGGAACATTGGGGTGTGGGTCAGGTCGCTGTCGCAGCGATAGGTGCTGCCCATGGCGATAAAGCGAAAAGGTGGCTTGCCACCGCGCATAGTGCGTATTTGCACGGGTGAGGTGTGAGTGCGGAGTAGGCTTCGGGCTTCGGGCTTTAGGGTTTGGTTGTTTTCTGAAGTCTGAACCCTAGAGCCTGAAGCCAAATAGAATGTGTCGTGCATTTGCCGCGCTGGGTGGCTTTCAGGGATGTTTAGAGCCGAAAAATTATGCTCGTCATCCTCAATATCGGGGCCGACTTCTACGCTAAAGCCAAGATCGGCGAATATGGCGGTTATTTCATCCATCACCTGCGTAATTGGGTGGATTTTGCCAGAATTTTCAGGGCGCGGTGGAAGTGTTACATCCAGCTTTTCCGCGGAAAGGCAAGCATTTAATTCAATCGCCGAGAGTTCCGCCTTTTTTGCGTCTAGCGCGTCGGATATTTGCTGTTTGATTTTATTGAGTTCTGCGCCGAGAGTTTTTCGCTCTTCAGGAGTCGCCTGTCCCATGGCTTTTAGCGCATCGGTCAGCGTGCCTTTTTTACCAAGAATGGCAACACGAGCTTCCTCTAGCGCAGCGGAACTGGTGCAGGTGGAAATTGCGGAGAGTGATGATAAAAGTAGGTTGTCGGACATATCTCTCAATCCGTCATACCGACCCCGTGTCGTAGCACGGGGCAGGCTACAGCCAGTATCCAGAACAACCTACCACTGGATACCAGCTTTCGCTGGTATGACAAGTATCTATATATTATGCAGCTTTTTTCGCCAAAGCAGCTTTGCTTTGTTCAACAATTGCTTTGAAAGCTTCTGGCTCGCGGGTTGCAAGGTCAGAAAGCACTTTACGATCAAGTTGGATACCAGCTTTTATGATGCCGTTCATGAACTGCGAATAAACCATGCCATGTTCGCGAACGCCAGCGTTGATACGCTGAATCCAAAGGCTGCGGAAATTGCGTTTTTTAGCGCGGCGATCGCGGTAAGCATAGCGTAGACCTTTTTCCACTTTTTCACGAGCAACGGTAATACAGCTTTTCGCACGACCGCGATAGCCTTTTGCCATTTTAAGAATTTTTTTACGACGAGCGCGGTTTGCACCACTTTGAGCATGAGCCATGTGTTATATCTCCCTATAATTTGCTAGTATGAGCCGTTTGGCATATATTGCACGATGCGATGAGTATCCGACGCATCAAGGATGGTCGTTCCACGCGCATTACGAATAAAACGATTGGTGCGCTTGCGCATACCATGGCGTTTACCAGCTTGGGAGGCAACAACTTTGCCTGTTGCTGTGAAGCGAAAACGCTTCTTACAGCCGCTTTTTGTCTTTAGTTTTGGCATTTTGGTATCCTACGATAATAAGGTTAAAAATAGCGTGAACAAAGGCAATGCCTCGCCTGCTCACTATGAAGGGCGACATTACTATCCTGAAGGCGCGGACAATGCAAGTAAAAATATTATCCGTTTCTACTTGAATTTATCCTACTGCAATACTATAATATTTCTGTGGTCGGTAGATTGCCGATTTTCTTGAACTTTTAGGAGATAAAACAATGAATTACCGCGATCCGTTCGCTACTGCTCAATTGAAAGCCGCGTCTTATGACATGGGGCTTCGGGCTTACATGCTGAAAATTTACAACTATATGGCTAGTGCGCTGGTGCTTACTGGTTTGGTTGCTATGTTCACCGCTAATTCTGACGCTATACTTTCCTTGCTTTATAAAACCAATGAGGCTGGGCAGTTGGCTGGTATGTCTGGTTTTGGCTGGCTGGTAGCTTTTGCTCCTCTTGGCTTGGTTATGTGGCTTGGTTTTGGCATAAACCGTTTGAGTGCGAGTGCCGCTCAGGGGATTTTTTGGGCTTATTCCGCGATTATGGGGCTTTCTTTATCCTCTATTTTGATTATGTACACGGGTGAAAGCGTTGCTCGTACCTTTTTCATCACGGCGGGAACTTTCGGCGCGATGAG
>SXRF01000121.1 GCA_005792635.1 Rickettsiales bacterium | reverse complement strand
GGCAATACGGTGATTGTCGTTGAGCATGACGAAGACACCATGCGGGCGGCGGATCACCTGATTGACATGGGGCCCGCAGCTGGCGTTCACGGCGGGCATATCGTGGCGGAAGGGACGCCAGCGCAGGTGGCAAAAAACAAAAAAAGCCTGACAGGGCAATATCTCAGCGGGGAGAAATTTATCCCAATTCCTGAAAAACTGCGCCCATTCCAAAAGCATAAAAAAATTAGCATCGTGGGGGCGCGGGCGAATAATCTGCAAAATGTGAACGCGGATATTCCGCTTGGCACATTTACCAGCGTGACGGGCGTTTCGGGCGGCGGCAAATCCTCGCTGGTGATTGAAACTTTGTATAAAGCCATCAGCAAGCGCATGAATGGCAGCCGCGAACAGGCGGGCGAGCATGACGCGATAACTGGGCTTGAATTTATTGATAAAATCATCGAGATTGACCAATCACCCATCGGGCGCACGCCGCGCTCTAACCCCGCCACCTATACGGGCGCGTTCACGCCAATTCGTGATTGGTTCGCGGCTCTGCCTGATGCTAAGGCGCGTGGCTATGCGGCGGGGCGGTTTTCCTTTAATGTGAAGGGCGGGCGGTGCGAGGCTTGTCAGGGGGATGGCTTGATTAAAATTGAAATGCACTTCCTGCCAGATGTTTATGTAAAATGCGATGTTTGCCACGGCAAACGCTATAACCGCGAAACTCTGGAAGTGCATTATAAGGATAAGTCCATTTGCGATGTGCTGGAAATGACGGTGGATGAGGGGGTGAAATTCTTTTCCGCGCAGCCATCAATCCGCGAAAAACTATCGGCATTGCAAGAGGTTGGGCTGGGCTATATTCATATTGGGCAATCTGCAACCACGCTTTCGGGCGGCGAGGCGCAACGCATAAAACTCGCCAAAGAGCTTTCCAAACGCGCAACGGGCAGGACGCTGTATATATTGGATGAACCAACCACGGGCTTACATAGCAACGACATTGCCAAGCTGCTAGATGTTTTGCATAAATTGGTGGATACGGGAAATACCGTTCTCGTCATTGAGCATAATCTGGATGTTATCAAAACCTCGGATTGGGTAATCGACATCGGGCCAGGTGGTGGCAATAAAGGCGGCAAAGTGGTGGTTTCAGGCACACCAAACGATGTCGCCGCTTGCAAAGCCAGCGTGACGGGCAGATTCCTCGCGCCGCTGCTAAAAAAACCAGTGAAGGCAAAAAAGAGTGCTTGATTCAAGTGGTGCAATGTGGGATTTTGCACAAATCCCACATTGACTATTTCCCACCAAACTGCTATAATGCTAGTAATTACGGAGGGTTAAATATGCAAACAGTAACTGAAAAAACTCTGCGCCCAGATGCCAAGGGGCGGATTGCGCTGGGGCAGCTTGCCAAGGGCGTAAGCAGTTTTCATGTATCTATTGATAAAAAACAGCGAATTATCCTTGAGCCATTCGCAGAAATACCCGCACGGGAAAAATGGCTGCTTGCCAACAAAGAAGCACTTTCTTCGGTGCTGCGTGGAATTGATGAATCAGGAAAAGGCAAGGTAAAATCGCTGGGTAAATTTGGCAAATTTGCGGATGAATAATGCCATTTTCTCTCGTATTTACCGACGAAGCCGAGCAGCAATATAAAAAACTGGAGCAAAGCCCAGCTCTTGAAAAACGCCTGAAAGCTGTGCGTAAAACTCTTGCCTTTCTGGAAAATAACCCGCGTCACCCAAGCTTGAATACTCATAAATATTCCAGCCTAAATGGTAAAAATGGCGAGGAAATATTTGAAGCCTATGCTGAAAACAAAACACCACAAGCTTACCGAATTTTTTGGCACTATGGAGTTGGAAAAAATACCATCACCATTATTGCCATAACTCCGCATCCATAAAAACCAGCCAAGGCGAAAAAGAGCGCGTAGGGTTCATTTTACTGGCATCCAAGCCTTGCCGCTAGTTTCAGCCAATTTTGTGTGAAGGCTTGGATTTCGCTTTCTTTGCTGTTCCACCCGCCGCTGATGCGAATGCTGGAGACGGCGGTTTCTTTGGGAATGCCCATTGCGAGCAATGTTTTTGAAACTTCCACCCGTCCAGATGAACAAGCCGAACCCGCGCTCACCGCAAAACCTGCAAGGTCAAAATTCATCAGCTGCACTTCGTTACTTGCTCCGCGCATGGCGACGCATGAAGTATTGGGTAGCCTATCCGCATCAGCACCAATAATAATTCCGCCAGCGGATTTCATTTTATTTTCCATATCGTCCAGCCAACCGCGTAAATTTTTCATCTGTGCTAAATCTATATTTTCCACCGCTGCGGCAAAGGCGGCAATGGCGGCGATATTTTCTGTTCCTGCCCGCCTTCCCAGCTCTTGCCCACCGCCAATTATCAGCGGTTTGATGGCTAGGTTGTTTTTCACGATCAAAGCCGCTGCACCAACGCCGCCACCGCATTTATGGGCGGAAATAGTCATCATATCCGTGCCGAGCAGCGAAAAATCAAGCGAGATTTTGCCCAGTGCCTGCACCGCGTCGCAGTGGAGCAATGCGCCATATTTTTTGCAGATTTCCGCAACCTCCGCAATTGGCTGAATAACCCCTGTTTCATTATTGGCGAGCATTACGGAAACTAGGGCAGGGCGCGGGTCAGAAGCTAGTTTTTTTTCTAGGTCAGACAGGTCAATTACACCATTTTCTTTTACCCTAATCCCCAGTTCCCTAATCCCCAGTTCCAAGTCCAGAGTTCCTAAAACTGAGCTATGCTCAACGGCTGAAACTAGCAACCTGCGTTCAGGGAAGCCGAGCAGAGCCATGTTGTTGGCTTCTGTGCCGCTGCTGGTGAAAATAACTTCATTCGCCCATGCAGAAATGGCTTCGGCGATGGTTTTGCGTGCATCCTCCAGCCCTTTTTTCGCCGCCCGCCCGAAGCTATGCACTGACGACGGATTGGCGGGAACTCCAAGCCATAATTGCAGTGCGGAAATCGCCCTCGGGTGCATCGGCGCAGTGGCGTTATAGTCTAGGTAAATTGATTGTTGTTTAATCATTTTTTATTCACGACATCCGCCAGTGTAATTCCGCTTAAGTAAGTGCGGATTTGTTTTTCCATCCCGTCCCATAAATCATGGGTAAGGCAGCGACCTTTGCTTGCCATACAGCCAGCTTCGCTTTTGGCATCGCAGCGCGTCATCTTCATGGATTCATCGGCTACTATAACGATTTCATAAATATTGATTTTATCCGCATCCCGTGCCAAGCAATAGCCGCCGCCAGCCCCGCGCACAGAATTCACCAATCCGCCCTTTCGCAGTTTGCTGAAAATTTGTTCCAGATAGGGAATGGTTATTCCTTGGCTCTGCGCGATTTCCGCTAGTGACACATGGGTGTCACCGCCGCGCCGCGCCAGCTCCACCATTGCCATTACCGCATATCTTGCCTTTGTGCCGAGGATCATTTCACTTCGCTTCCCATTTCTTCGCGCTGCTCAGCAGCTCTGCATTTTCTGCTTCTAGTTCTTTTATGCGTTCGGCAAGTTTGGTTATATCATTTTGCACCTGCTCTATAATTGCGAGTATGGGGTCGGATTCTGCGTCTTTCGCGCCGCCATAAGCATCAAATGACTTTTCTGTTGCTTGCGAAGGCTTTGGGGCTTCGGGAACTTGCTTGGCAGGAATTCCCACCACTGTAGTTTCCGCCTCCACATCCTTCACCACCACGGCGTTTGAGCCAATCCGTGCATTATCCCCAACCTTAATTGGCCCAAGAAGCTGTGCGCCCGCGCCAATAATCACCCCATTTCCGACTTGTGGATGACGAAGTCCAGTAGAAAGCGAAGTGCCGCCAAGGGTGACATCATGATAAATCGTCACATCATCGCCGATGCTTGCCGTTTCGCCGATAACCACGCCCATGCCATGATCAATAAAAAATCTTCTGCCAATTGTTGCCGCTGGGTGAATCTCAATGCCCGTTAGGAAGCGGCTGAAGCTTGAAACGACGCGCCCCAGCAGCTTTAGGTGGTTTCGCCATAGGAAGTGGGAAAATCTATATAATATAAGGGCATGAACGCCGGGGTAGCACAGCAAAACCTCAAAGCGCGAACGCGCCGCTGGGTCGCGGGCAAATACGGAATCAATATCTTTAATAATTGTCTTGAACATTTTTACTCATTTTCTCTATAGTGTGCAACTTGAATGATTATGTGCTAATTTAATCTATCAAATTCGCGCAAGCAACAGCTAATAAACAAAAGAAAAATGGGATAAAAAATGCCTGAAATTATTATAAGCGGTTCGGAAGGTCGGATTGAAGGTCGTTATCATCACAGTGAGCTGAAAGGTGCGCCTGTTGCCTTGGTTTTGCACCCGCACCCGCTATATGGCGGCACGATGAACAATAAAATCGTTTATCGTTTGTATCATACATTTGTGCAAAATGGCTTTTCGGTGCTGCGCTTTAATTTTCGCGGTATTGGCAAATCACAGGGGACTTATGCGGATGGTGTGGGCGAGCTAACCGACGCGGCAACTGCGCTGGATTGGCTGCAAGCGCAGAATCCTGATGCGCCAACTTGCTGGATTGGTGGGTTTTCCTTTGGTGCGTGGATTTCGTTGCAGCTACTCATGCGCCGTCCAGAAATTGAGGGTTTTGTTGCCGTATCTCCGCCAGCCAATTTGTATGATTTTGCCTTCCTTGCTCCATGTCCCGCTGCTGGCTTGATTACGCAGGGCGACAAGGACGATGTGGTGCATGAGGATATGGTGGCGAAGCTGGCGCAGCGGCTTTCTCTTAGCCAAGTGAATCCTGTTGAATATAAGCTGATTAACGGCGCGGATCACTATTATCGTGGCGTGGAAGACGAGTTAAGCGAAACGGTTAATGAATATATCGCGCGGCGGATGAATGATTTTAAGCAAAAGCGCAAAATCCGCCCAGATCGTAAGAGACGACAATTGCCGAGGGATTAGGTTCTGCTCTTGTGCTACCTATCCAGAGCAGGTGCGGCTCTGTTTTGTTCTTTATCAAGGGCGAATTCTGCCCAGTCGCCTTCTAGTGCGGCGGATTTCAGCAAGTGGCTAATTGGTTTTTCGCGGAATCTCGCGCCAATGCCCGTATAGCTGTTGGAGAATTTTGTTCTCCTTGGCTCATATTTTTCATGGATTTTATTTTTCTCATTATCTTTTTCGTTATCATTTTGCGCGGCGGCTTCATTGGCTTCGCTTATGCCAGCGATGGCGGCGGTTTGATGTTCTTTCAGAGTTTCATTTTCCAGAACTGGCGGAGGTGGCGCGGCTTTGCCGTGGCGCATTGCCTCAATACCTGTGACCACCCAGTCCGCCCGTTCTTGTGAAAGCTCGCCCGCCGCCACATATTTCGGCAAGCGGTTTTGCAAAGCTTTCCAGAAGGCTTCTTGCTCTTTTTTGATATTGTCTTTTTGTCCAATATCGCCAATTTTACCCATCAGCCCGTTCACATGGTCAAAGGCGATGGTGGCAGGGTTTAAGCCCATATCAATCAGCAAAACTTCCAGCCCTGCGCCCGTGAACACTTCCTTCATGGTGGCAAGGGCTTCGGCGCGGCGTTCTTTTGGAATACCGCAATTTTTACCATCACAAAACGGCGCACGAACAGCTTGCACGGCGTCAGTAAATTGCTTGATATGATCGGCGGTCAGCTTGTCTTTGAACAAAGGGCCAAGGATGGTGTATGCCAAAAACTCAATATTGGTTGGCTCAGCGGACGGATTCCCCACCGCATATTGACACAGAAAATGCGAACCTTCCTTCAGGCGGAGGTAAGATGCTTCGGTCGCTCCAGAAACAATTTTATTGAGATAAGGAATCATGGTGTTGCGGTCTTGCATCCCCGTGATGAAGCCGACCAAGCTTTCGCCGTAATTAAGCCCCGGAACTGGCAGCCCCCACAGCCACATTCCCGAAGCGGACGCAAGAATAGAGGCAGGTGCGGAAAGAACCGCCCAAGTTTCCGCCTGATGGTGGGAAACGGCGGTTAGGTAATCCTCCACATATTGCGGGTTGCTGTTTTGCTCTTTTTTATAGGCATAGGCGAGCTTGATGCCCTCATACGAACCAATTGCGCCAAAAAAGGAATAAATAGCAATCTGAACGGCTTTTATATTGCGATTGACGCGGTCAACCCCTTTAATATCGTAGTTCTTAAAGAATTTTTCGCCCAGCCCGCGCAGCCATTTTAATGCGCTTGGCACTTCTTCCATTGCAACTTTACTGTTATCAAAAGCGCGGTAGCCAGTAAAATTATTGGAAACCTCTCTGCCGACAATCAGCCCGAGCATAAGCCCCACTGCCGCCCCCAACCTGCCTTTTGGTGGTACGGCAAGAGCGGCATCCCCCAGCCATTTTAGCGCGGCTGGCGGTTGTTTATCGCTATATTGCTCGCGGTGATATTTAAGCATAGCATCGGTATATTCCGCCGCTGTTTTGCCTTCGGTGGTTGGTTTTACGGTTTTATGGATAATTTTTTGTTCTTGTTCCATATTTTGTTCCATAGCCTACACCCCCGCCATTGCTGGGCTATAGCCAGAGCTTGCCGTTCTGCCAACGAACCCCGGTATTTTGCTAGCCAGTGCTTCAGCTTGCTTGTTTTTACCAATAAAACCAAGCTTCTCCAAAAATTCACGCAGCCCTGGAAACGCGCCACCAAGGGTTATGTGATTTATATCTAGACCCATTTTTTCCAAAACTTTGTGATTAAGAATATTCGGGTCGTCAACCTTAGCCCCACCAACAAATTTTTTGAAATCTTCCGCAACCGCCTCTGCTACTTGCGCTGTGTCTAAATGTTTATTGAGTTCATAAGACTTTTCCAAATGGTTTTTAATTATATTTCTTACCTCCGCCTGCTTGGCTGGGTTCTTTAAGTCAATTTTGAAAAGTGGCGAAAGTACGCGGTGAACAAAGGTATCGGCGAATTCTTCCAGCATGGCTTTGTCACCGTTTTTGAACGCCTTGACATAATTGCCCACTCCGCCAATCAGCACCTCCGCCGAGCGATGCGCCGCGAAATTACCCATCCCAACGCCACCACCAAAACCAAAAGCCCTCGCGCCATTGGCAAGCAAGAACGATACATTGAGCATCATACCATATACGATATTCAGCATAGACGCCGCGCTGAAACCACCAAACCCAGCAGTCAGAGCGCGGAAAGTCCCCGCCTGTGCATAGTGCGAAGCCATATCCGCCTGCAGAGGGTTTAGTTTGCTTGCTTTTATATAATCCTCAAACATTTTCCCGCGGGAATTCATGCCCAGATTTGCCCCAAGGCTGCCCGCCTTGGCAAAGCCAAAAGCCGACATACTGCCCGCGATCGTCCCCAGCCCTGCGGTAATCATTGGAATGCTTTGATACAGAATTTTTTTATATTGTTCTTCTGGTGCGTCGGAATGCGGATCCCACTCAACAACTTTGTGCAAAAAACGCAGCGGCAGTGGCACATCTTCGTGTTTAACCTCCACATACTCACCTTCGGATTTTTGCGTAATGCCAAACATATAATCGCGCAGTTTATCGCCCGCCAGCCAACCGATAAACATCCCCACCGCTGCTCGCGTTCTATGTTGCGATGGTGTGGCTTGCTGCGCGTGTGCGCCGTTAGTCATGAAGCCAGCAGCCCAATCAACAGTCGCCCTGCCAGCGTTCATAACGCCTCCCAGAAAACTGTTGCTTTGCCCGTTGAATATCATGCCTATTTGTCCATGCTGCGGTTGTTTTTTTATTGTCTCGCCTTACGCCAAGTTAGCAACCCTCTCGTTTGTCACCCCGTGCTTGTCACGGGGTCTGGTGTTCTTGCTACTAGCAAGCAGGAGAAAAGCTGTGCTTTTCTTTCCAGATCCCGCAATAAATGCGGGATGACATCCTGTAAATTACTAAACTGCGTAAGGTTATTTTTTATTGTTTTTGCGTATCACCTCACCCTAAAATTATCATTTTATGCAAAATCACTCAAGCGTTTAGGTGGCAGAAAACTCAATCTTCACACAATTGTCACATTTCTTTTTGTGAATTGCGGTTGAGGTTACCGCAACCAGCAACCGTTTGTAAAGTAGTAATTTTATATTTTTTCTAGATGGATTATGCGATATGGAATGTCTCAAAAAACGCCAGTTGCAATTAACGAAAATTAACCAGTGTTTTTATGCCCCGTTCAGCAGCTTCTCAACATCATCATTGCTTAGTGCGGCAGCGGGCGGCGTATCTGCCTGAATTGATGGTTCGGCGGAGGTTTCTGGCGGAGCGATTTCTTCGGCAATTGGCGCGGCTTCCGCCACTATTGCTTTCGCTTCTGCTCGTTGAATAGGTTGGTTTTTAGAAATATTGATATGAATAATATTCTCGCCCATTGGGTTGTGCCGCTCTATTTTATAAGCGCGGGCGACACCGCTATTGGTAATGGCATCCAGTGCGGAAACCGCCTCCACCAGCTTATAGTTTTTGGCGTCGGTGTACACTCGGTAGCGCGTCGCGCTGTCGCCCTGCGTTTCCCTGCGCGGGATAAAAAGTTCTTCGAAAGGTTCTGTATTGTTGGTCATAATCGCCTCTTATTTAGGATGAAGATGGGGCTAATACGCCCTCCAGCGCATCACCCCGAACAGGTGCGAAACCTGCCCATTTTCATATCCAAAAGGCACTATGCAAGTTCTATACCGAATATTCATATTCTGTTTATTCACAAACTCAGCATCATCAATAACTGGTTGTTTGGTTTGGATTGCTTCGGTCATTTTATTAGCGTTCGGCACTCGCGCCGTGGAGAGTAGGCGCAGAGCAACATCAGGGTTTTCAGCGTTATCACCAAAGGCGGCAACCAAATCCGAACCAAGATAGCTATAGCGATAGCCAATACGATTTGTCACTTCATCAATACTAATCAGGAAGCAGGAGTCCCAAATCTCGGCGATGTCATCTGGCTCGATTTCGCTTTCATGCGGAAATTCGCGCACACCTCGCAGTTTGTTCCAATATTCGCGCAAAGCGTCATGGGCGCGGTGGTGGAGGGTGGTATTATCAGTAGTGGTATTGTCTAGATTTTGCTTGGTCATGCTCATAATTATAACATCAATTTTGTTGAAAGTATTGCTTTATTTCGCGATAAGCGGGAATTTTTGCAAATTATACATATCCAGTGACGCATCGCCGTAAATCTGTTCTGGCGGCTGAATTTTATGTTTGATGCCATAATCTATAGCGGCGATTATTGAACCAACAACTTTTTCCACATCTGCATCCGCGCCCGCCACTCGGTGTTCAATGCGCTTGTTGTTGCTAGCACTATCAGGCAGGCGCAGGGCGGTGGTGCGGTTATTCGCGCCCCAACTTATGGTGGTTGGCGCATTTTTCCCCGCGACAAAACGAGCGTATGATTGTTCATTCGGTGCGAATATTGGCATATTATCTGGCAAAAATTTCAGCAGCCCGCCAATGGAATAGGCAAGGTAATCGCTCATTCTTTCGTCATCTTTGTAAAATAGATTTTTGCCGTTTTCATCTTCAAGATGGATGTGGATATGTAGCCCGCTACCGAAATCGTCGGCGAATGGTTTTGCGGAAAAATCCGCCTGCATGTCGCGCTTGCTGGCAACTTGGGTGATTATTTCTTTTACGGCGTTAGTGTCGGCGATGGTTTGTGCAGGCGGGCAGGGGGCTAGCGAGATTTCGTGCTGTTCGCGCCCGCGCTCTTTTTCTGTGTTGAAAATAGGAATATCCACCGCCTCACAAACCGCCTCCACCACCTGCCAAAACTCGGACATATCACCCTGCGAACGACAAAAATCCTCGCTACCATGCAGGTAAAACTCAATCTCGCTGGCGGTTATTATTCGGATGACGGATGACGCATGGCGGATGACGGAAGGAACGGAATTTTTGTCATCTGTCATCTGTCATCCGTCATCAAATTAATTAACCAACAACTGAGTCAACCCATTCAAGCAGCTTGCTTTTTGGCAAAGAACCAACCTTGGTGGAAACAGCTTTGCCGTCTTTGAAGATAATTAGCGTCGGGATGCCGCGCACGCCAAATTTCTGCGGAGTGGCAGGGTTTTTATCAATATTAACCTTCACCACGGTGATTTTACCAGCTCGTTCTTCGGCAATTTGATCCAAAATCGGCGAAAGTTGGCGGCAAGGCCCGCACCATTCCGCCCAGAAATCCACCAAAAATGCACCATTCCCGCCGATAATTTTTGCATCAAATTCACTGTCATCAATATGTAGAGTCATTTCTTATCCTTTCGCTTGTGATTATATTATATGTAGGAACTCTTGCGCCATTCGTCAAGCGGTGGGTTTGTGTATTTATACAAGTCTTAACCCGCAATATTTGGCGTAATGAGAAAAGTCAGAATCTCGGGTGAGGAGGGGGACGGAATTATCAATACAAGCTTGCGCGATTAGTGCGTCGCCAAGTTTTGCTTTTAGACCTTTTTTAAGCAAAATCCGCCGCGTTTCGCCCGCCCGCTGCCAATAATCTTCATATATCTCTAATTGAGTTATTTCTTTGAAAAAACCCTGATTTTTTTTATCCAGACGATGGTTGCTCAAAATTTCGGTAAGTACAACAGGAGCAATGCGAACTGTATATGATAATAAATTTTCTCTCAAGATGGAAACGCATCTGTTCGCAGCTCCAGACTGGAAATCAATTAAAACACAGGTGTCAACAGCAATAATCAATCGCGTAATTCCTTTAACTCCTCGGCGGTCAGTAAAAATTTTACTTTTCCTTGCGAATTTAGAAGTTCTTGGCAAGCCCTGCGGTGTTTATAGTCGGTTAAAGCTTCTTTTATAGTCTCAGTGAGGCTCATTTTTTTATCACAAAGCAAAGAGTCAATAAGCGATGCTGGCAAATTGACGGTTATTTTTCTGGTTTCTGTTTTTGTATGTTTCATACGGTAAAATATACCATATAATAATGCCGTATGTCTAGGTGATTTACGCGCAGGCAAAAATTAAATTGTGATTTTTGTCTTTTATGCTATATTCCGCTGGTAAATAGTAAATATTTCTTGGGTGATTTATGAAAGAAATGCTGTGGAACGCCACTAAATTAGGGTTGCTGTTTTTTGCTGTTGGAGCGGTTTTGGCTGCTGCTTTGCCTTATGTTGCTGTTGCTACAGGGCTTGCGGAGACAACTGCACTTGCAACTTCTACGCTACATATAGCCTCGCCAGTTTGGCTTGGTATTATATTTGGTGGGTTTGGCGTTCTTGATGCGGCTCTTCGTCCAGCTTTTGACTATATGTTTGGTAAAAATCCACCGCAGGATGGAACAGCAAATATTAGCCGCGCTGCGGAAACCCATATCCATATCCACAAAGACGCACCAGCTATGGAATTTGATAATTGTGCGAGCTGCGACCATGCCAAGCAGGTGAAAGAGCAGCGACAACAGCTACAAACTGGCGAAATCACGCTACGCTAGATAGCTAAAGTCGCCCAATAATGCCATCAAAGCCCCCATTTGGTGCAAGTTTTTGCCAATTTGCTAGTGAGCAAAAATGATTTATAACGGCATTATTTTGCTGTTTTTTGTCCCTAAATGTCCTGCTTTTTACTTTAAGTTCTTGAAATAACCATTTGATATTGCTTAATTCACCATCGTAAAATCGCGTCAAAAATTGCATTATTTTTTATTTCAATTTTTTTTATTTTTCCCACTTCCTGACCAATTTCTTCTGATATATTCTTGGTAGACGAGCAAAAACACGATTAACAACGGCAGAACCTAATCAAGCTCATCCAGCCTTGCATTTGCCGTCCACAGCAGGGCGCAGCGGATGCGTTTTTCTGGCATAATTTTTTGTAGCAGCAAGCGGTATAAAGCCAGCTGGCGGATATAGGCTCTCGGAATATTTTTTATGTCAGCTGGCGGTCGTTGGTTGCTTTTGAAATCAACAATCCAAGCTTCTTGCTTGCCGATATATAGCCGATCAATCTGCCCAGAAACGGTAACTAATTTACCTTCAAACTCCACCGTTCCCGTAATTGGCACTTCGGCGAGTGCGTCCGCACCAAACAAAAAGGAGAATTCAGGGTTTTCTATAACAGAAATTGCATCATGATAGCATTTTAATAGTTCGTCATTGCGAG
>SXRF01000006.1 GCA_005792635.1 Rickettsiales bacterium | reverse complement strand
CCTAGCTCTTTGCCGAGCTTGCGGTGGTCGCGCTTTTCCGCTTCTTCCAGCATGGTAAGGTGTTGTTTCAAATCTTTTTCGCTTGCCCACGCCGTGCCGTAAATTCGTTGCAGCATCTCATTTTTTGAGTCACCGCGCCAATATGCACCCGCAACTTTCAGTAGCTTAAAGCCAGTGCCGATTTTAGCGGTGTTCGCAGCGTGCGGCCCACGGCAGAGGTCAATAAATGCGCCTTGGCGGTAGAGAGAAATTTTTTGGTCAGCGGGAATTGCGCCGATGATTTCCGCCTTGTAATGCTCGCCGATGGACTTAAAGAAATTAACCGCTTCGTCCCGATGCCATTCCTCGCGGCGGATTTCTTCGCCACGCGTCACGATTTCGCGCATTTTTTGCTCAATAACCGCTAAATCATCGCTGGAAAACGGGGTTTTACGAGAAAAATCATAGTAAAAACCATTGTCAATCGCAGGGCCGATAGTTACCTGCGTTTCTGGAAATAATTCCTTCACCGCCTCCGCCAATATATGCGCCGTGTCGTGGCGGATTAGCTCTAGCCCGTCCGCGTCTTTGGCAGTTATAATCTGCACGCTTGCGTCCTGCGTAATCGGCAGATAAATATCGCGCAAAACCCCATCAACACGCACACACAGCGCAGCTTTCGCCAGCCCTGCGCCAATGCTCGCGGCGAGTTCTTCGCCAGTTACAGCACTCGCAAATTCGCGTTTAGAACCATCAGGAAGGGTAATAACAATCGGTTTATTGGGCATAATTGGTGACTAGTGATTGGTGATTGGTGAACAGTGTTTATAGCAAGTTTTATTTTGCTGTCTACTATTCCCCATCAAAAAAATCACCTAGCGCAACGAAAATAGGCAGTGATTGTCAAATCATCCTTTATCGGCGCTGAATTATGAGCTTTGAATTTTTTGGTGAGTTGCTCAACTATTTTTTGCGCTGGATTGTCTGAATTTATCACATTTGACGATTTTATTTCCTCTTTAATAGCCTCTTCATCAATTAAAGAGCCATCATAACCGTTGGTTTCAATAAGCGCGTCGCTATATAGCAACAGTAAATCACCAGCCATAAACGGCGTATATTTTGTATCATAAGTGGCATTGGCAACTGCACCAAGCGGAAATCCACGACCGCTTAACTCGGTTGTCTCGCCAGAAGCACAAGAAACCAGCAGTGGCGCGGTGGAAGCGGCCGAGGCATAAAGCAAGCAATTCGCGTCCGTATCAATTATTCCGTAAAACATGGTGGCGAATTCATCGCGTTCCAACAATGGATGTAGGTGGCGGTTTAGCGCGGCAAGGAAATTAGCAGGGTCACCGCCAGCATGTTGTAATTCGTGCATCACCGTGTGCATTCTGAATAAATTCATGGAGGAGCTAATGCCATGTCCAGAGAAATCAATAATATAGATTGCAATGCGGTTATCCGAAATCGGTCGCATTCCCCAACAATCACCGCCAAGGGTGGAGGAAGTTTCAAAATACGCGCCCATTTTCATATTAAAAACACGCTCACACATCTGTAGCTGTGTAGGGCTAGGCATAAGACGCTGCTGCATCAACCGCGCCATTTTCAGCTCTACCAACATGCGTTTTTTATATTCTGTTAAATCCTCCATCAGCAACTTTTTGCTTAAATGGACAATGGTTCGTGCCGCCAGCTCTCGCGGTTCAATTGGCTTGCAAACATAATCCGAAGCCCCAAGGTCAAAAGCTTTCAGCTTTTTTTCCACATCATCAAGAGCGGTCTGCACGATAACGGGCATGTTTTTGAACACATCATTCTGGCGAATCGCCTGAAGATAAGCGAAACCGTCCATTGTCGGCATCATAATATCCAAAACTACTAAATCAGGTCTGCGTGCATGGGTGATTTGCAAGGCTTCTGAGCCATCTTCTGCGGTAACGATATTCTTAAAACCCCGCGCATTCAAGCTATGAACAATAACTTTTCTGCCCAGCTCGACATCATCCACCACCAATATAAGAGAATTATGCAGCCGATCATCGCTTATAACAGTATCTTCTGTATCGTCGTGGAATATATCAAGCATATTATTTCCTCTAATAATTGAACAGCATATTTAGCGTTTTATCATCATCAGCAACCCACGCACGGTCAGAGAGCATACGGATAAACATTAGCCCCCTACCATGTGGCAGCACATTATCGTCATTATCATTTTCAGGCATCAAAAAACCAGAACCCTCGTCTTCCACTGAGATTCTAAGGCGATTATGCCCATCCCATATATTTATATTAATGCGCTTGTATTTATAATCATCAGATTCCATGCGCTGGTTTATTTCATCTTGATATTCGTCAAAACTGCTAACTGATTTGAATTTTCCGTCCATCCCTAAATTAGCATGAATAATCGAGTTCATAATAGCTTCTTGCAAGCAGGTTTGAATTTTTATTATCTGCTCATCAAGCAAATTAAACCGATTACTGATAGTTTGCGAAATCACTTGCGCAACATGGTGATTAAAACAGCTATGGGTAGTCAGAGAAATGCTAATATCAGGTGAATCAATTAGCAATTTTTCAAGCAAGCTATCCATCTTGTCCTTATAGCTTACCTCAATAAAGGCAGAATATGGGCGAGCCAAAACCACCTCTAGCTTATCGCCATGATGCAAAGAGAAAAAATGTGGAGAGCTTATAGGACGCGTCGGCATTCGTACTAGCGAACCAATGCTACTGACCATGCCGCGCAATGGTAGGTTAGAAAACATAATTACTGCTCAATGAAAAATAATTGGTCGAATTTGGAAATGTGAAATATTTTCTGCACCTGCCCGCAAACTTCCTGCAAGGTCAGAGGAATTTTTCGCGCCTGACACTCTTCACGCAACAAAAGCAACATCCCCATACCAGCGGAATCAATAAACCCGACATCAGCAAAATTCAGAACCAAAGCATTGGGTTTAGTATCAGCCTCTGTAATTAAATTTAGCACTTCCTTAAATTTTTGTGTATCAGAAAAGGAGAATTGACCAGATAGCTTAACAAATATTTTTTCCTCGGATAGCAAGATCGTATGTTCCATGTTTCCTCCTTAAAATAATTCAATATCTTCTAATACTGCACTCGTATTTTCATGCTCAACGCTGGCTTTTTCTTCGCCTTTACCATCATCATCAGCCCCCAACCCGACTAGGCTTAAGCGAAATAGTTTCTCAAATTCACCCAAGCGAAACTGCCCCGCAATATTCTCTGCGAGTTCCTCGTTAATGGTTGACTCATCAATTTCAGGAAGTTCTTTGATGCTTTCAGCGCGAAGCTCTCTCATCGCCCCGTCCATGTAACTCAGCAGGCGAACACTGCTATCAATATATTGCGTGGTGCGGTCTTGAAATTGTAAATTAACCACCATCCCCGAAAGCGAAGCAGAAATTGCCTCGCTCGCACTTGCCGAGGCATTCAAAACCGAGGAAAATCTGTTTTTCTGCTCGATCATACTTCGCATTAACAGCTGTAATTTTTCCTGCGCCATCATAGTTTGCGACATGTCGGTCGTCGCCACATCCTGAAGCACTTCATAGCCAGCCTGTACGCTTCCGCTAACTGTTCGAATGCGCGAATTTATATTTTCCGCCATATCACGAATGGAGTTGGAAACTTGCTTCACCTCATCAGCGACCACGGCGAAGCTTTTACCTGCCTCCCCTGCCCTTGCCGCCTCAATACTGGCGTTAAGTGCCAGCAAATTTGCCTTTTTGGTAATGGCGTGAATATCGGTCACTAAATTTTCAATTGAGGCGATATTTTTAATTGCATCATCAAGCATATAAACCATCTCAATAGAACGGCGCGAAACAAATAATATCTGGTCAATCGAGCCTTTTAGAGTGGTAGAAAATAAATCGGTAAAATCCTCCATGCTGATTTGCTCATTCCCAACGGTAAGAGTATTGGCTAGTTCAGAAATCTGACCAACTTTTTCGCTTTGTTCTTTTATTCCAGAAGCGAAATCGACAAAGCGTTCCGACATTATTTTTGTAGAATCCTCAACCAACTTTGCCGTTTGCGGCAATTTCTGGCATAATACATTAATCGCATGGTGATAAACTCCTGTTGTCGAAGTCCAGCGCGTTAGAATTTCTGTTTGTGAGTTGTTTGCCGAATTTTCTTCGCTTAATGAATTAATTATATCCAGCGCGTCATTGGAATTTTCATCAATATTATCTGGCATATATTCAACCGCTATTTCATCCACAGGTGCTTTTTTTCGTTTCCGTAAAATCATAACCACAACCCCATATTGCATGATTGAGTTTTCATATAATCACTCAAAAGTTGTATAAATAGACACACTAAACCCAATTAATATTTTAACTATATCCCGCGCGTTTATTTTTTAATTTTATAGAAAATGTATAAATTATAGATAATTAGGAAATTAATCACCAAGTAAAGCCAACAGATAAATTCCCCTTACTTAAAATAAGCCATACACTAAAAAAACCTATAGTTCAAATAGAATTGCAACTTATAATTGCTTTTTTTGCAACAATTTTACAACAGGTCTTTCCAATATTGGGACAGACAAGCAATAACCAAACAAATTGGGAATAAATCAATTAGCGGCGAGTAAGGCGCATAACTTCGCGCTCAACGATGCGCTCAACGATAGCGGGAAGATTTTTATCCAGCCACTCTTTCATCATTGGCTTTAGCATTTCCGCCACCATATCCTCCACCGTCATTCCCGAACGGAAAACAGGCGAAGGCGTGGTCATTAGCGGTGCAAGTGGCTCATCGGTATTTTTTAATTTGGTGAGCGAAGCAATCGCCGCCCCCTGCGCCGCTTCAGAAAGCAACGCACCATTATCAAAGGCAGTTGTCTCATGCGGTTTTTCTATTTCTTCAGCAATAATTTTAGGAGTTTCCACAGCCGCAATAGGCTCTGGCTTCACTTCTTGCTTCACCTCTAACTCTGCCTTTGATTCTGGCGCAAGTGCCGCGTCAATATCGCTAAGTATGTCAGTTGCCACACCAGCTTTTTCGACCTCCGCAACATTTACCACACTGCCGTCATCAGTAATCATGTCGGTTAGCTCTAATATATCGGATGCAGAATAGGAAACATCCGCAACACCGCCAGCTGGCTTGCCTTCATCACCTTCATCAGCGATAATCTTGCGAATGGATTGCAGAATTTCTTCCATTGAAAGGTCTTCTTCACCCTGTTTTTTTGCCTCCATGGCGTATGTCTCCAAAGCGATTTTTAACAGAAGTCTATGCTACATTAAAAGACTATTATTACAGTCCAATCAACTGATATTTTACACTATTATAATGTTCCTTCGGATTTGGCACATTACTATTCAGTTGTAAATCACTGCTGGTAAGCTTTCCGATGGTTGCAAGCAAGCGATATGCCGAGGTTTTTTCTGCCCGCCGCGCTTTTATCAAATTAACCTGCGCGATAAAATTTTCTTGCTCAGCATTGAGAACATCCAAAACCGTGCGCGTGCCGAATTCATTTTCCTTTTGCACACCATCAAGTGCTGCCTGCGCTGCTTTTGCCGCTTCTTCATTGGATTTTATAATCGCCGTTGCCGTTGCCAGCCCTTCCCACGCACTGCTCACGCTCTGCGCCACTGCCGCGCTTGTGTCCATGCTATTGAACTTTGCTTGCTGCGCTTGATTTCGCGCTTCCCGCAAGCGCGACCATTCCGCGCCCGACTGATAAAGCGGAATATTCAAATTTAATTTTATCGCATCGGAAT
Source organism: Rickettsiales bacterium (assembly GCA_005792635.1). GTDB lineage: Bacteria > Pseudomonadota > Alphaproteobacteria > Rickettsiales > SXRF01 > SXRF01. Next base: position 10,470 of record SXRF01000006.1, on the reverse strand, counting down.
CAAAGCTATTTATAGAGTTGGAAACACCATCTCCGCGGCTCATCGTCCCTTGCAAACTAACGCTCGGCAAAATCGCTGAACCGCTCACGAATATATTATTTTTCGCTGCATTTTCGCTCTGCCGTGCCGCTTCTAAAATCGGGCTATTACTCGTCGCAATTTCATTCGCCAGTGCCAGATTTTCAGGAATGCCCGCAGGTATCTCAGGCAGCTCCAAACCATCAGGCGCATCATAACCAACAACGCGCTTAAAGTCGGCTTTGGCAATCTCCAAATCGCCAAGTGCTTGTCGCTCCTGCGCTTGCGCTTGCGCCAACCGCGCCTTTGACTGCGCCACATCGGTAGCCGTTATAACTCCAACCTCAAACCGCGCATTGCTTGCTTCCAACTGCTTGGTAAGAACATCAACGGTTTTCTGGCTTAGCTCGAGAACTGATTTTTTTTCGACAATATCAGTATATGCCACAATCGCATTATATAGCACCTGTTGTTCCAGCGCGGAAAGCTCGGCGCGAGCGGCTTTCACCCTGTCTTTTGCGGCTTTGAAGCTAGCAACACTGCCACCGCCACTGAATATCGGCTGTTCAATGTCAAGTGAGCGCATTTTGGTGTTGCCATAGTTCCATGTCTGCGCGACATCACCAGACCGCGCCCTGCCCTTGCTAAGAGCGGCGGAAACGCTAGGGCGAAAGCCAGAAATAGCTTGCGCCACGCCCTCATCCACGGCTTTTAATTCCTCGCGCTTTGCTTGCAGCTCAGGGTTGTTGGCATACACAAATTCTAAAGTGGATTTTAGCTGCTGCTCACCAGCGGCAAACGCAAAGCTAGGCGCGGCACATAGAAGGAATAAAAAAACATAAATGCGGCGGATTATGGAGTTCATACGCCTTTTATAATGTTTTTATGCCGCCACGACAAATGAAATCACCACTTCGCTGCCTTCTAGCTCATTTTTCACGCTGAATTTTGCGTTTTGCGGCGCGGATGGCAGCATCTCCACAGCCAAAACCTGCTCCAGAATATAAGCCTGATTTGAAGCCACCGCGCCCGCGATTTTTTCATTCGCGGCGATATGCAGGCGGATTTTGTCAGAAACATTAAGATCCGCATCCTTCCGCGCCTGCTGAATCATCCGCACAATATCCCGCGCCAAACCCTCGGCTTCCAATTCTGGCGTGATGGTGGTGTCCAAAATCACCAGCGCGTCATTGCTGGATAACGCCTGCGCCCGCCCAGCATATTCAGGCTTTGGCTCAAGTTGAAGGGTGTATTCACTAGGGAGCAAAACCTCGCCACAAATTTCCACATCGCCATTTTCAAGACGCTTCCACTCGCCTTTTTTAGATGCAGGCAAAATTTGTTTCATCTGCGCTGGCAAACGCTTGCCGAGGATGGCGGAGTTTATGGAGAGTTTTAGAGTGGCGTATTTGCTGACATCAATTTCACTGGCGATGGTTTTAACATTGATTTCATCGCAAATAATTTCGCCTAATTTGCCATCAAAATTGCCGCTACCAACAACGGTAAGAGATTGCAGTGGTTGGCGCACACGAATATTAAGCTTGCCACGAATAGCAAGGGCAGAGTTGCAAGCATCACGAACTTTGTCCATTTGGGATATAATTTCTTTTTCTGCTTGAGTGGTTGCATAAAGTTTAGGAAAACCAGACAAATGCACACTTTCTTTATTAGTGAGTTTTTTGTAAATTTCTTCTAAAGTTAAAGGTAAAAGCGGTGCTGCAGCACTACAAATTGTAGTTAATACTATATAGAGAGTAGCATACGCAATTTCCTTATCCTCTGATTCTTTATCATTACTCCAAAAGCGTTCTTTGCTACGACGAATATACCAATTATTTAGAATATCAAAAAATTGCAATACCGCTTCGCAAGCGGTTGGTGTATCATAAGCATCTAGGGAAGCTTTAATAGTTTCAACAGCATATTTGCATTTAGCAAGTATATAAAGATCCATTATGTCTTTAGATTCAAGTGATGCGGATACATAAATATTATCAGCATTCGCATAAAGCGTGAAGAAATTATAGGCGTTCCAGATTGGTTTGATGGCGAGGCGCACGACATCGCGGATGAATTTGCCGTCTGGGTCAACCATCAGATCCTGACCGCGCATTACGGGCGAAGCAATCATCAACCAACGCAGCGCATCCGCGCCAAATTGATTGATAACCTCCATCGGGTCTTTATAGTTTTTAAGGCGTTTGGAGTATTTAAGCCCCGTTTCCGCGTCGAGAACAACGCCATGACATATACAATTTTTGAAGGGAATTTTGTCAAAAAGCGCGGTAGAAAGCATAATCAGCGTGTTAAACCAACCGCGAGTTTGCCCGACATATTCGGTAATGAAATCAGCGGGGAAATGCTCCTCAAACCAATCTTTATTCTCAAACGGATAATGCACCTGCGCGAATGGCATAGAGCCAGACTCAAACCAGCAATCAAACACATCCTCAACGCGGGTATATTCCTCACCATCTTTGGTGATTTTTATATTGTCAATATATGGGCGGTGTAGATCCACAACTTTCTGCCCACTTAATTGCTCAAGCTCGGCGATACTGCCAATAACTATAATTTTGCCAGATTTACTGCGCCAGACAGGTATCGGCGTTCCCCAAAAACGATTGCGCGAGATGCTCCAGTCGGGCGCGGTTTTCAGCATGTGTCCCATCTGCCCGTCGCGGATATGCGCGGGAATCCAGTTAATCTGCTGGTTTAGCTCGGCGGCACGATCGCGGAATTTTGTCACCTCCACATACCAGCTTGGCATTGCGCGGTAAATCAGCGGCGTGTCCGTCCGCCAGCAATGCGGGTAGTTATGCTTTATTTGCTCTTGTTTGATTAGTTTTCCTTGTGCCTTCAGCCAGTTGATGATGCGTTCGTTCGCTTCACCAAATTTATATTGCACAGTGTTTTCGGCAATTACATTGAGACCTTTGAGTGATAAGTCAGGCAAATCAAAAATCTCATCCGTATATTTACCTTGTCCGTCCACTGGGCAGACGAGTTCTATGCCATTTGCCTCGCAACATTTTTGATCTTCCTCACCAAAGGCGGGGGCGAGATGCACAATGCCTGTTCCGTCGCCATCAGTCACAAATGATGATCCGTCTAGGATGCGGAAGGAATTTGCGTTGTCTTTGAAGTAAGGAAAGAGCGGTTTGTAGGTTAAACCGATTAAGTCAGAGCCTTTTAAGCACCATTTCAAACCAATAGTCATTGTAGGTTCTTTTCTATTTATTGCACTGAAAGCCCCTTTTAATACATCAAACGAATCTTTTCCTTCCAAACTTATTTTTTTTGAGTCTTCGTTAAAAAATAACATTGTGGTTGGCAAGCCAAGTTCTTTTTTATAAAAATTCAGGCTGTTGCGAGAAGCTAAATATACTACTCCATCAATAGAAATTGGCAGATAATCAATATCTTTATTAACGCCCAAAGCTAAATTGCTTGGAAGTGTCCAAGGCGTTGTAGTCCATGCCAAAATTTTATATAATTTTATTGGTTTTTTAACTTTTTCAATAAAATCCAAGTATTCTTTTTTGGTTTCTTCTGAAGGAATATTTCCAATATGGTTTTCTGCACTCTCAATTAGTGCCTCACGAAGCTCTTCAGATAGTTTAGAAATTATTTTAGGCACTTCATTCAGCTCAAACGCAACCGTAATCGCCTTGTCTTCGCGCTCGCGGTAGGAATTATCCAGCTTGGTTTCGAAGTTGGAAAGCGGGGTTTCGGCTGCCCATGAATAGGGCATAACGCGGTGGGCTTCATAGACTAAACCCTTGTCATAAAGCTGCTTAAACGCCCATAGGACGGATTCCATGAAGTTTCTATCCATGGTTTTGTAGTCGTTTTTGAAATCCACCCAACGGGCTTGGCGAGTGACATAATCCTCCCATTCGCTGGTGTATTTCATAACAGATGTTCTGCAATGCTCGTTGAATTTATCAATTCCGTAATTGGTAATTGCCGCCCGCCCAGAGATTCCCAGCTCTTTTTCGCTGCCCATTTCGGCGGGCAGACCGTGGCAATCCCAGCCAAACCTGCGCTCCACGCGCCGCCCTTGCATGGTTTGATACCTTGCAAAAACATCCTTCACAAAGCCAGTGAGCAAATGCCCATAATGGGGCAAACCGTTCGCAAATGGCGGGCCATCGTAAAATACAAATTCGCCACCTGCTGGTTTTTCTACTGATTTTTCAAAGGTTTTTTCGCTCGCCCAACGCGCCAAAACCTCTTTTTCAAGGCTGGCAAAATCAGGGTTTGGATTTACAGTGGGATAGTGTTTTTTCGTTTCAGACATGGATTATGAGATTTCTTTGGGTTTTTGGTTATATAAGACGCGGATTTATAGCGTTTTTCAGATTTCTTTGCAAGAAGCGAGTTTTACTCATAATTTCTTTACTAATAGCTGTTATATTCGCCATATATAAACAAATAATTCAGGATAATTCAAATGATTACAGCATATTATCGGCGTGGAGAGGTGGTTTTGTCCAAAAAATTGGCAAGCCATGAGGATTTGCCCGCGAACACGCTGTGGATTGATATTTTGTCCATAAGCGGCGCAAGCAGCGAAGAATTCGCCTCCATAGAAACGCAGCTAAAGGTGCAGATTCCTTCGGGTGGCGAGGTGTGGAAAAACCATGTGCTAAACCGCCTATATATGGAAAATGGCGTGGGCTATATGACCGCGGCGATTATTACCAAGGTGGAAAGCCCATATCCAGAGACCAGCGCGGTGACCTTCATCCTCACCAATGATTGCTTGCTTACCGTTCGCAATATCGCGCCGACATCATTTAGCAATTTTGCTATCCGCCTACAAAAACCAACGGAAAAATTTCAAAATGCGGGCTATGTTTTGGAAGGTTTGCTAGAGGAAATCATCACCCGCGTGGCGTATAACTCCGAAGTGGTGGTGGAAAATCTGGATGCCTTGTCGCATAATATTTTTGATTTGAAATCAGAAAAAACCAAATCGTCCAATCAATCAAAAATCATGAAAGATGTGCTTAAATCGCTCGGCGCGTGCGCGGATCTGAACTCAAAAATCAGCGAGAGCCTGCACAGCCTGAGCCGTATGCTTAATTTCTTCAAGCAAATTGTATCGCAAGACAATGAACTTGATAGCAATATATCCGTATTAATGACGGATTCCGAGGTGCTGACCAAACAAACGGCGTTTCTTGCCGATAAAATAACCTTTCAGCTAGACGCGACGCTGGGTATGATTAACCTTGAGCAGAACGAAATAATCAAAATATTTTCGGTAGTGGCGGTGTTTTTTATGCCACCAACACTTAATATCAAGTATGTATGGGATGAATTTCAAATTTATGCCTGAATTAGAGTGGTCGTATGGTTATCCATCCGCCGTTGGTTTGATGCTGATGTGTGCGCTGATACCATATCTCTATTTCCGCAAAAAAGGTTGGCTGTGAGAGCTGAAACAAAAAAACATGTAAGAAAAATTATTGTCGCCAGTGCGTTCACGCTGGTGCTACTTGCTGTGCTGGCAGTGGGCGCACAAAGCATGGTCGACAGCAAAAAATACGCGCTGGCTTTGCTCGCGGAAATCCACGAAAAAACAGGCGTGGAAGCAAAAATAGAACGAGCGAGTTTTTCGTTGCTGCCGTCGCCCAAGCTAGTTTTTACAGGGCTTGCGCTTGAAGACGCGAATGCGCCAACCGCGCCGAAGTTTTTTGTTGATAAAATTGAGGTTCGCGTCGCTCTGCTTTCTATATTTTCCAAGCAAATTGAGCTTTCCAGCGCGACACTTACGCATCCTTTGCTGGTGATTTCGCGGATGGACGAAAATAATCTGGATATGGGGTGGATGAACGCAAAATTGCTGCAAAATTTGAGTTCCGTTTCCGCCGCGCTGCCTGCTCTGCCGCTGTCAATCGCTGCTGGTGAAATCCGCTATAAGGATAATTTTCACCCGCAAAATATTACCCTAGAAAGCCTGCGAGCGGCGGGTGTGCTTGGCGCGAAATGGGCGGCAAGCGGCGCGTTCAAAATTGGCGAGCAGGTTTTTTCATTCAATCTTGACAACAAAGTCTCGGATATAAAATCATCCGCGAAAGAAACTCCAATTAATTTGCTGGTGCGGGCGGATGATAAAAATACTTTGCAAATAAACAGTCTGCTGGCGGCGGCAGACGGCGGCGTAAAGCTGTCGGGTAAATTTTCCGCCGCTTCGGACGATATTGAAAATTGGTTGCAAGACAAAAAACCAGAGCAAAAAACCGAACAAAACACGGGACAAAAAACACCCGTTGAGCTGGCTGGTGATTTTGATTTTGCGGCGGGCGTGATAGCGATAAAAAAGCTAGCGATAAAAGGGCTGAATTCAGAAGGTAGCGGCGACGCGGAAATTCGCTTTGAGCATTGGTATCCAACGATTGCCCTTAATTTGGATTTTGCAACGCTTGATTATGGGCGGTGGAAAGAATTGCTGCAAAACAGAATTGCGCCACCGCGCACCGCCGCGAATGACAAGGCTGGTGCAGCACAAAATTATGATTTCCGCCGCGAAAATCCACTACCGCAAAATCTATTGGTAAAGCTGCGGGCAACCACCAAAAAACTACTCACGCCATCAGGGCAAACATTGGAAAATGCAAGCCTAGATGCCGCGCTGGATAACGGCGCACTGACCATCAATCAATGCTATATGGATTTCGCGGACTCTGGCTTACTTTCGCTGTTTGGCGTGGTTTCGCAGGGTGGAACGGGCGAGCTGCGCTTTGAGGGAAATATGGAGGTAAAGGGCAAATCGCTCAAAAACGCTATTGCTTCATTTGCTGGCTCGGCAAATGATTTACCAGAAATCGGGATGGGCGAATTTTCCGCCAATGGTAATTTATATATAGACGCAAAATTAATGCGTTTTTTTGAGGCAAATGCAACGCTGGAAGGCGCAAATTTTTCAGGCGAATTCACCAAATATATGGATGATGAACCGCGCATTGACGCAAAAATAAAAGTAAAAGATGTCAATTTTGATTATATCCGCGACGCGCTACGCAAGAAAAAAATCGCCTCGGTTTTTGATATTGCTTTTAGCTTTGAGTGGCTGAAAAATCTGGATACGCGGCTGGATGCAAAAATCTACGCCGACGGCTTTTCCTTCCTTGAACAACATGGCGAAACTGCGTCCTTTGCCGTTTATGCCTATAATGGCGATTTCCGCTTATACGACCTCAAGATGAAATATGCGGATAGCACGGCGGATGGCAGCTTCATCCTCAATGTCAAAGGCACACAGCCATCGATAAAGCTAGTGTTTAACGCCGATCAGCTGGACACGCGCTATTTTACACTGGGCGCAGCACCCGCGCAAAGCAATTCAAAAGAGCTTTCCGCCGAGCCGATTTACCTAGGCTGGATGGAGGGTATGAGTGCCACGATTGACCTTGGTTTGCGGCGGTTTATCCATAAAAATATCATGCTGGATAAGGTTAAATTACAAGCAAAGCTTGAGGATAGAAAGCTCACTGTGCAGAAGCTGGATTTCCTTTATTCGCAGGCGCAAACCAACATCGCAGGGACGCTTTACGGCGGCAAAGCTCCGGGGATGGCGGTGAATTTCACCATGCTCAACGCCGATTTATTTGAGTTTTTGAATTCGCTGGCGGGCATAAGCAATGTCAGCGGCTATTCCAGCCTCAGCGGCACGCTCACCACCTCTGGTCTTAGCTATCGTGATTGGTTCAAGAACCTGAGTGCTAATTTGTTGCTCGCCGCCAAGGGCGTGCGCGTGCGCGGCATCAATATTGATGGCGTAAGCAATGTGGTGACTGTGGCGCGGAGCGCGGCGGATGTGGTGAATAATGTTAAAAATGTGTTGACGAATGGCACAACGGAATTCTCCATTGATGGCTCTTTGCGGATTGAAAAAGGCGAAATGAAAACGCCAAGCCTTGCCGTTAAAACTGGCGAGGTTACGGGTAATTTCGTGGGCGGAATTGATTTAACCAGCCTCGCTATGCAAGCCTCCACCAATTTTGCCTTTTATAATCTCGCCAAGGACACACCGCCAAACATGATTTTGCAAGTTTCTGGCAAGCTTGATAACCCAAAAATAGAACCCGACACTTCCGCGCTGGAAGCCTTCGTTGCCAAGCGCAAAGTTGGGAAATAATGGCATTTGCCAGTAGAACAAGGGCATGGTAAAAAGATAATATGCCACAGAAAAACACACTGAAAAATGCAAAGCCGAAAAACAGCATTTCCTTTAGCACCATTCTAAAGGCGGTGGTGGTTGTTTCCAGCCCAACGCTCATGATTTTATCGCTTTACACAGTAACGGGAAAGCTGGATTTAACTTATTCCATGTATGGTTATATCGCGGTTATGTTGTTTTCGGCGGTGTTCATCGTGCCGTTTCTTTCCAATATTTCCGCACTCACCGATTATGTAACCGACCTCGCGCAAGACAAGCGCGTGCGTGCGCCTGACCTTAGCTTCCTCAGCAATGTCGGCGAGCTTTCAGGTGCGCTGGGCAGGTTGCAACATTCGTGGGAAAATAAACGCCAAGAGATGGAAACCGTCATCACCGAGCGCGAAATTCTGGTGGATACCCTGCCCGATATTTTGATTATGACCAATAACGACAAGCAAATAGTCCGCACCAACCGCGCTGCCCGCAATATTTTTGGGCAAAACCTCGCCAACCGCCCCTTGCGCGATATTATCCCGAGCGACCGCCTGCTCGGCGCAATAACCGCAGTAATTGAGGATTTACACGGGCAGGAAATAGAATTTCACCTGCCAGAGCCTGTCCCGCGGGATTTTCAGGCGATTATTGAGCGATTTCCTATCCCCTCAGAGGGTGGGATTTCCATCATCATAACGCTCACCGACATCACCCAGCAAAAACGGGTGCAGCGGATGCGGGCAGATTTTGTGGCGAATGCTAGCCATGAAATCCGCACTCCTCTTGCCAGTATCATCGGTTTCATTGAGACTCTGCGCGGCCCCGCGAAGGATGACGCGATGGCGCGTGAAGAATTTCTCAAGGTTATGGGCGACCAAGCCGAGCGCATGTCCAAGTTGGTGAATGACTTGCTGTCGCTTTCTAAAATTGAGATGAACGCCCACACAACACCCGTCGGCAAGGTGGATTTCCTACGCATTGTCCGCACCGAAAAACAACATTTTGAGTGGGCATGTAAGCAAAAAAATGTTACTCTGCGCTGTAAATTGAATGATAATTTGCCCGCTACCAAGGGTGACAGCGACGAACTGGCGCAGGTTGTACGAAATTTGCTGGGAAATGCTGTGAAATACACCAATTCTGACACGGAAATCGTTATCACCCTTAAACTTACTTCCAATATGCCAGATGACCCGAATTTCCGTGGATTAACCCGCGCCATCTGTTTTTCCGTGCAGGATCAGGGCGAGGGCATCCCTAAAGAGCATATTCCGCGCCTTACCGAACGCTTTTACCGCGTGGATTCAGCCCGCACCCGTAAAGTCGGCGGCACTGGTCTGGGGCTTTCCATCGTAAAACATGTCCTAACCCGCCACCACGGCGCATTAGTTATCGAAAGCGAAACGGGGATAGGCAGCGTTTTCTCAGTATATCTGCCCGTTTATGAGGATGTTGAGGCGGAAAAACAACTGTCATAAAAACTTCACATAAAACTGTTAATCATTAGCAAATAATGTGTTATACTGAGGTTGTGTAATAGGAGTTGTCATACCAGCGAAGGCTGGTATCCATGCTGCTCAACAGCCTTCAACGCAAGCAGTGAGGCATGGATTCCGCTCTACAGCGGAATGACGGGAAATATATAGAGGTTTATGTTATGGATATAGCTCAAGCAAATTCTGGAAGTGGTGGTGCTAGTCCCACACAGGCTAGGTCTATAGAGCTGCCAAATAAAACCGCCAAAATCGGGCAAGATAACCTTAAAAGTCTTTTGGTTATCGCTATGGAAAAACTGCGCCCCATGCTAGAAGCTATTGGACTATCACCTGTAGAAAAACAAAATGTGTTGGCGAACGAAGCACCAGCTGCAGTTGCTGCAGGTGGTGTAATAAACCCAAACAGTTTAGCAACCACTACGGCAAATGTTGTGGGACAAGAACGCCTTCTTGCATTATTGGTTGCACAGACTGGATTTACAAATGTCGTTAGTGCCATGACCGAGCAAAGCCCTAATGGACGCTTTGATAGCGGATTTACAGCCAATAATCGACAACAAGACGCTGGTCTAGCAATGCTTTCCTAAAATGAACACTTCCAAGCCTTGTCATGGCTTGCTATCCTGAACATGTGATAAGGAACAACAAACATGAGGGGTGGTATCATTGGCGGTGAGCAGAATAGTGGTTTTTCACTTGCAATTGATAATTGTTATCAACTACTGCCCAAACGCCTTTTGCATCAAATAATGATCGGCGAGGACGCAAGCCAGCATCGCCTCACCCACT
>SXRF01000120.1 GCA_005792635.1 Rickettsiales bacterium | reverse complement strand
GAGGATGCCAACCAGCTTGCCGCTGCCAGTTTCTACCACGGGAATGCCTGAGATATGGTTGTTGCTCATGAGAGCCAAAGCGTCGGCGAGCGTTGCCTCTGGCGCGATGGTCAGCGGGTCAATCACCATGCCCGACTCGTATTTTTTAACCGCCTGCACCTCGGCGGCTTGCTCGGCAATGGTTAGGTTTTTATGGATGCAGCCAATGCCGCCTTGCTGCGCCATGGCTATTGCCAGAGCGGATTCTGTCACTGTGTCCATCGCCGCGGACATAAGCGGAATGGCGAGTTTTATGGATTTGGTGAGCTGGGTGCTGGTGTCCGCCTCGGAAGGGATGAAATCCGAAGCGCGAGGCTTAAGCAGGACATCATCAAATGTAAGAGCTTCTGTGATATTTAGGCTGTTGGTCATGGTGCAAAACTTTCCCTATCTATAGTTTTGCCGCAGAGTGATAGCTGATTGCAAACGGCTTGTCATCACAAAAAACATAAAAAAAACACGCCATAACCTAGGTTATGGCGTGTTTTTTCAAGTCAAAGACAAAGAAGGCTTACTATTTAGCTTCTTCGGTTTTGGTTTCAGCAGGAGCTGCTTCGGTTTTTGCTGCTTTTTTAGCGTGCTTTTTAGCTTTTTTCTTAGCTTTTTTAACTTCAGCTTTAGCAGGAGCAGCCGCAGCATCAACCACAGGAGCAGAAGGATCAACCATAGGAGGCTGTGCATTAATGTCAGTTGCAGCATTTGCAAAAGAAACTGGAGCGGTAAGAGCAAGTACGATAGCAAGAGCAGAAAGCTTTTTCATAGAAATTATCCTCTAGAGAATTATTGTTTTAATTAGATGTGACCACTTGGAAACACCTAACTCAACTTATATACTTCGCTCAATAACGCTGCAATGTCTAAAGCATTACAAATAGTTCATGTTGTAAAATTTTTATAAAACTTTTCTTTAAGAATTTTATCAACCTCGCTCATGCTTGGTTTTATGCCTAGCTCGTGTAGCGAAGTCACGCCAAAACCGCGAATTCCGCACGGCACTATTCCCGCGTAATGCGATAAATCGGGATTGATATTGAGTGCTATGCCGTGAAATGTAACCCAGCGGCGAACGCGTATCCCGAGCGCGGCAATTTTCGCTTCACCAGTTGGAGTTTCCACCCACACACCAACGCGCCCATCACGCACAAAACCAGTCACGCCAAGCTCGGCAAGCGTGTCAATTAGCCATGCCTCCAGCTTTTGCACAAAGGCGCGAATGTCCATGGCGTCGCGCTTTTTAAGGTCGAGCAGAACATATACTACTCGTTGCCCATTGCCATGGTAAGTAATTTGTCCGCCGCGCCCTGTATTATATAGTGGAAATTGGCTATTCAGCAAATCTTCGGGCTTGGCACTCGTTCCCGCTGTGTATAATGGCGGATGTTCAACTAGCCAAACCAGCTCGCTTGCTCGTCCAGCAATTATTTCTTCAACTCGCACCTCCATCTGCGCCACGGTTTGCTCATAAGGCGCAAGACCTTCGGATATTTTCCACTCTATGGTGCTTTTTATGGTATTTTTTGGCATAATGTTCTTGCCAAGAGCATAAAATTTGTTAGAAGTCTAGCTCCAATTTTATTGGAGTGCGATCGTGGCGGAATTGGTAGACGCACCACCTTGAGGTGGTGGCGGGGCGACCCTTGGAAGTTCGAGTCTTCTCGATCGCACCATTTTTCTTTGATTTTATTCGCTAAATTTTTCACAAATTTTAATTGCCTCGCTGTCGATTACAGTGCATGTTTTAATAAACATAAATTTATGATTTTTATATGACTAATGAAAAACCTCGCTGGCTTTATCGTTTTGATAATTACAAAAGAGCTTTTCTATTGCTTAGAGAAGCCGTTGAAACGATGGGGCAAAGACCCCTTAATCAACTTGAAAAAGAAGGGACAATACAGCGGTTTGAATATACTTGGGAATTAGCTTGGAAAACCTTAAAAGATTATTTGGAATATAAGGGAATTGTTCTTGAAACAATCACTCCCAGCGAAGTTGTGAAATCTGCTTTTGCTGCGAAAATAATTGATAATGGCGAGGTGTGGATGGCAGCACTTGATGCGCGAAATTTGATGTCACATACATATGATTTTAAGCTGTTTGAAGAAACTGTGTTGGAAATAAAAAAGGAATATTTAGATATTCTTGGTGATTTATACGCGACCTTATTAGAAAAATCTTTGGAAAATAAATGACATGACAAGTCATGGCTTGAATGATGTGCAACTTAAAGTTATAAAATCTACGCTTGCGCCATATTCTAATAAAATAGAAAAAATAGGCTTATTCGGTTCTCGTGCAACTGGAACTGCGCGTGAAAACTCTGATATTGATATGGTGGTTTATGGTGATATTAGTGAGCAGGAAGTACGCAGGTTCTACACCCTATTTATGGAAAGTAGCCTGCCTATAAAAGTAGATGTGGTAGCTTATAATTTAATTGCCTATCCGCCACTAAAAGAGCATATAGATAACAATATAAAAATTCTTTTTACCAAACAAGATTTGCTAACTTAAAATACTAGGAATAACAAAATGCCAAAAGTTCTCATTGCTGATAAACTTTCACCACAAGCTATTGCCGTATTTAAGGAACGCGGCGTTGAAGCCGATGTTAAAACTGGGCTATCACCAGAAGAAATCCTCAAAATTATTGGCGATTATGACGGCTTGGCTGTGCGTTCGGCGACCAAGGCAACAGCGGAGTTGATTAAAGCTGGGGCGAAGCTAAAAGTTATTGGCAGGGCTGGCATTGGGGTTGATAATGTTGATATACCTGCGGCGACCGCTGGTGGCGTGGTGGTTATGAATACGCCGTTTGGCAACTCGGTGACCACGGCTGAACACACGATTTCGCTGATGATGTCGCTTGCTCGCCAAATTCCACAAGCCAACGCTAGCACCCACGCTGGCAAGTGGGAGAAAAACGGCTTTATGGGCGTTGAGCTGGCTGGCAAAACCCTTGGTTTGATTGGTGCTGGGAATATTGGTTCAATCGTTGCTGACCGCGCACAAGGGCTAAAAATGCGGGTTATTGCCGCTGACCCATTCCTTTCGGCGGAACGCGCTAGCGAGCTAAATATCGAAAAAGTGGAGCTGGACGAGCTGCTAAAACGCGCTGATTTCATCACTCTGCACACTCCGCTGACCGAAAGCACCAAAAATATTCTGAACAAAGACAGCCTTGCCAAATGCAAAAAAGGCGTTCGCATTGTTAATTGTGCAAGGGGTGGGTTGGTGAATGAAGCTGACCTTAAAGCCGCAATTGAAAGTGGGCAGGTGGCGGGCGCGGCGTTTGATGTGTTCGCGGAAGAGCCAGCAAAAACCAATATCCTGTTTGGAATGCCGCAGGTTATCTGTACGCCGCATCTTGGCGCATCAACCACCG
>SXRF01000119.1 GCA_005792635.1 Rickettsiales bacterium | reverse complement strand
GTGCGTGCATTCATAGGTGTTCACGCTGTCCAAATTCATCACATGGCGGATGACATGATATTCGTCGGAAATTCCGTTGCCACCGTGTATATCGCGGGCAACCCGCGCAATGTCGAGGGCTTTGCCAGCGGAGTTGCGCTTAATCATCGAAATCATTTCGGGGGCGGATTTACCCTCGTCCATCAAACGACCAACGCGCAGGCAAGCCTGCAAGCCAAACGCAATATCCACCATCATATCCGCCAATTTTTTCTGTATCAGTTGGTTAATCGCCAGCGGCTTGCCGAATTGTATGCGCTCCAGCGAATATTGCCGCGCCGCCTCAAAGCAAAACTCCGCCGCCCCGAGTGCGCCCCAACCAATGCCATATCGCGCTTTGTTAAGGCAAGAAAACGGGCCTTTCAGCCCAGCGACATTCGGCAAAATATTCTCAGCGGGCGCAAAAACATCCTGCATCGCAATCATCCCTGTGGATGACGCGCGGAGGCTCATTTTCCCTTCAATCTTCGGCGCGGTTAAACCTTTCATCCCCTTCTCAAGCACAAAACCCTTTATCGTGCCGTCGGGAATTTCCGCGTCGCCAAACACCTTCGCCCACACCACAAAAACATCAGCAATCGGCGAGTTGGTTATCCAGTTTTTCGCGCCGTTTAGAATATAGCCATCCGCAGTCTTTTTTGCGCGGGTTTCCATGCCGCTCGGGTCAGAGCCGTGGTTCGGTTCAGTAAGCCCGAAGCAGCCAATCAGCTCGCCGCTTGCGAGTTTCGGCAAATATTTTTCCTTCTGCGCCGCGCTGCCGAAGCTGTAAATCGGGTGCATCACAAGGCTGGACTGCACGGAAAGAGCCGAGCGATAGCCCGAATCCACCCACTCAATTTCTTTGCAGATAAGCCCGCTTGCCACACTGCTTACGCCCGCGCAGCCATAGCCAGAAATCGTCGCCCCCAGCAGCCCCAGCTCGCCCATTTCGCGCATGATTTGCGGGTCAAATTTTTCGTGGCGGTTGGCCTCCAAAATCCGCGGCATCAGCTTCCCGCGAGCATACGCCCGAGCCGAATCCTGCACCATTTTTTCCTCATCGGTCAGCTGGTCGTGCAGTAAAAATGGATCTTGATAATTGAATTTCATGCGAAGCCTTCTCAAATAAATATTATTGGCAAATAAAATTGCTATTGGCAGTTTATGGGTATAGTTATAGCCTGAGTTTAATCGATAAAAAAGGATAAAATTTATGTCACTATCAATGTATCAAGCGTCTGTTCCTGCCTTTATTTTGGGGCTTACCAATCTATCCGCCATCATTGACAAAGCTGCGGCTCATGCCAAAGAAAAAAATATTGATGACAGCGTGTTTGTGAATTCCCGCATTTTCCCAGATATGTTTCCATTTTCAAAACAGGTGCAAATCGCTTGTGACATGGCGGCTCGCGGTGCGGCTCGTCTGGCGGGCGCAGAAATTCCAAGTTTCCCTGATACCGAAACCACCTTTGCCGAGCTAAAAGAGCGCGTAGCAAAGGCGAAAGCATTTGTCGAAAAATTCACACCAGCGCAAATTGACGGCAGCGAAGCAAAAGATATTTCATTCAATGTTGCTGGTAAATATGACATGAAATTCACAGGGCAAGCATTCCTCACCACATGGGCTTTGCCAAACTTCTATTTCCATATCACCATCGCCTATGCAATACTTCGTCATAATGGAATTGATGTTGGTAAAATGGATTATTTGGGCAAGGTTCAATAAATTAGCACTCAGCACTAGGACGAAAAATTAGCAAAAAGTGGCTATAAATGCCCCTTTTTGTCCCTTTTTTCACTTTAACTTATTGAAATAAGCGGTTGAAAAACATCATTTGTTGTCTGCGTAAAGCTCTAATATTTGCCTTGCTTGTTTTTCTGTCATTGCGGAATTTTTTCCCACTTCCTGACCATTATTTCCCTGTGCTACACTGTCTTTTTTAGCCAGTTGCGCGGGACGGGCGAGAGGCAGCGGGGCAAAGGAACGCTCCTGCGTTAGTGGAAAAAATTTAACGCTGGGTGCAATAACTTGTTTTGAAGCCTGCCTCGGTTGCGGCGCGATAGGCATAAACGCCCGCTCCGCCGCCTGAGCTGGGAAAGATAAAAGGACAGAGAATAGTAAAAAATATTTTTTCATATAACAGCGAATAACTTTCTGTAGAAACTCATTTGCAAGCAAATTTTCCAGCAAAATGAGTTTATTTTGTTGTTTGCATTTTGGAGAAGTATAAGGCAATTATTGTGCCATGCTTGACCTATTCAAAATCACCCGCCCATTCATCCACGCGCTATCGCCAGAAACCGCGCATAACGCCGCGCTGTTCGCACTTAGCAAAAATTTATTGCCAGCCGCGAAGGTTGAAATAAATCCGTTACTCACGCAAAATATTTTTGGACTGGAGTTCAAAAATCCTGTGGGGCTGGCGGCGGGTTTTGATAAAAACGCAGCGGCGGTGGACGCGCTACTGCGCCAAGGTTTTGGCTTTGTCGAGGCGGGAACGGTAACGCCCAGACCGCAAGATGGCAACCCAAAACCGCGCATTTTCCGCCTGAGCGCGGACAAAGCTATTATCAACCGCCTTGGATTTAACAATAATGGCTTGGAAATTTTCGTAAAAAATTTTTCTAAGCGCGATAAAAAACTGGGCGTTGCAGGTGCGAATATCGGAAAAAATAAAGACACTGCGGACGCGGCTAGCGACTTCGTACTTGGCTTGCAAGCCGTCTATCCATACGCGGATTATATCACCATCAATATTTCCTCGCCCAACACGGTGGGACTTCGTGATTTGCAAGCAAAGGAGCAACTGGGCGAACTGCTATCACAGCTAACCACAGCGCGGGAAGCGGCGAGCAAAATTCACCAGCGGCGTGTTCCATTGCTGCTTAAAATCGCGCCTGATATTGACGGTGGACAGCGCGAGGACATCGCGCAAACGGTTATAAAATACGCCATAGACGGGTTGATTGTCAGCAACACCACCATTTCCCGCCCCGATATTTTGCAAGACGCGCAAAAGTCCGAAACTGGTGGTTTGAGTGGTGCGCCGCTTTTTGCCCTATCAACCGCCGTTCTTGCCGATATGTACCGCTTAACTGACCGAAAAATACCCATTATCGGCGTGGGTGGCGTCGCTTCAGCGGAGGATGCTTACGAAAAAATCCGCGCTGGCGCATCGCTGGTGCAGCTCTATAGTGCCTTGATATATCAAGGTTTTTCCCTTGTGCGCGAGATTAACCAAAAACTCCCCGCCCTCCTCAAGCGCGATGGCTTTTCCCATATCAGCGAGGCGGTTGGGGCAAAAATATAACCTTATTTTTTCAACGACTTCTCATTTTTCTAAAAAAATCTTCAAGACTGTCATCAAACTGTAACAATGTTATGTTACATTGGCTAAGTCACAGTTAATACTTAGCAACAAAAACAAATGGAGAATCTTATGAGTGATGCTACTCGCTATGTTTCTAATAAACTTGATCAAGGACAAGATAAGCTTACAAAAACACTTGATACGCTTATCACTCCGCAAGGTGACGAGCATCCTGTCGCTGGCATTGCAAGTGCTGGAGGGCGGATTATTGGAGGCGCAGGCGTTGTTGGCGCACAAGCAGCAACTGTAGGGCTTGAAACTACTACTAATATTATTGCCGATCCAGCCGATGGCTTAGAGGCACTGGGTAGGCACCTCGCAGGTTCATTTACCCCATTGAATGTTAAACCATATAAAGCGGCTAGCCAACCAAAGCCACAGCTAACCGATACTATGGGTGGAAAAATTGACTATGCTGCTGATGGCGTTGCATATCAATTGGACAGAGGTATTGAAACATTATCGGAGAACTTGGGTAAGAAAGTTGTGAAGGATTTAGGTGGAGACCCAAATAATCTTGGTGCAAAGGCTGGCGCACTTGCTATAAATACTATAGCATTTGCACCAAAAGTAGTTGCGGGAACAATTGCCACTATTGGCAAAACAATAACACATGTCGTTGGAGGCGCAGCGGAAGGGGCTGCGGTAGGCGAACACGGAGTTGGTCAGATATTCGTAGGTGCTGGAAATCTATTAGCCGACCCAAAAGCAAGGATTGATAAGAGTAATACAGATGGAAAAAATAATCCTGATGTTTCCACTGGACAGGTTGATTATGCAGCGATCAGTGCTGCGAAGATGGCAAAGTTAAGGGCAGCTAGTGATGCAAAATATGGTGTAACAGGAGGCACGGATGTTAGTACAAGCAATCTGTCCAGTATTCCTCCTCTTCCTCCTCAAGCGCCGATTAAGCCAATTGGCAATGATGGCGTAAAAATTTAACAAACAATTTCCTAAGTCACGATAAAAGCCATACCGTGCTAATCTGCGGTATGGCTTTTTTTCGCAATCACCACTTGCTTTTTAGCATATTTATGGCTATATAGCCGCCTCAACGCGCGATAATTTTTTAACATGATAAGGGATTATGTACATGAACGCAAAAGCCACAGCCTATAAACCTTCTGAAAAAGAAGAATATATGAATGAAAAGCAATTGGCATATTTCCGCGAGAAATTGCTAGCATGGCGCGAGGAACTGCTGACTGAGTCACAGGAAACCATCAATAATCTGAAGGAAGAAAACTGGCAAGAACCCGACCTTTCCGACCGCGCTTCGCTGGAAACTGAGGCGGGGGTTGAGCTACGCACTCGCAACCGCTATTTGAAACTCATCGGGAAAATTGATGCCGCGCTGCGCCGCATTGAGGCTGGCACATTCGGCTATTGCGAAGAAACTGGCGACCCAATCGGGCTGAAACGCCTTGAAGCTCGCCCAATCGCCACCATGACCGTGGAAGCGCAAGAACGCCACGAAAAAATGGAAAAACAATATATCGAAGAAGACGAATAGCCCTGTAATTGCGGCGGTAATTTAGCCACTATTTAGACTCCCAGAGCATATTGCCCCGTGCTATAAATCTATCTCATCGTCATGCCCGCTTTACGCGGGCATCTGTGGTGGCGAGCAAAATTACCATTTTGGAACAGAAATTTGTCGAAAAAATCATTGCCTGTTAATCATGCTTTAAGTTTTTGTGTTTATGGTCTATATCAATTACAAGGTATAAATGTCACAAACACTCTTTAACTAGCTGAAAAGGAATTAAAACATGGCTGCTCGTAAGAAAATATCGCTCATTGGTGCGGGGATGATTGGTGGAACTCTGGCTCATCTTTGCGAGCTTAAAAACCTTGGTGATGTGGTGTTGTTTGATATTGCCGAAGGGATGCCGCAGGGAAAAGCTCTTGATATTTCGCAAAGCTCGGCGGTTGATGGCAATGATGTGAACCTTAAAGGCACGAATGATTACAAGGATATAGCTGGTTCGGATGTGATTATCGTAACCGCTGGTATTCCGCGCAAACCGGGAATGAGCCGCGATGATTTGGTGGCGATTAATACTGGAATTATCAAAACCGTTGGCGAAAATATCAAAATTCACGCGCCGAATGCCTTTGTGATTGTTATCACCAACCCGCTAGACGCGATGGTGTGGGTGATGCAGCAAGTGTCTGGGCTACCAGCAAATAAAGTTGTGGGTATGGCTGGCGTTCTGGATTCTTCGCGCTTTGCTTATTTCCTCGCCGAAGAGCTAAAAATTTCCATTTCTGACATCAACGCTTTCGTTCTCGGTGGGCATGGCGACACCATGGTTCCTGTAGTGGATTATACGACAGTTTCTGGTATTCCGCTGCCTGAATTCGTGAAAATGGGCTGGATTAAACAAGAAAAATTGGATCAAATCGTGCAGCGCACGCGTGATGGCGGTGCGGAAATTGTTGGCTTGCTTAAAACTGGTTCAGCGTTTTACGCGCCAGCCGCTTCGGCGATTCGCATGGCAGAGGCTTACCTCTATGACAAAAAACGCATCCTGCCTTGCGCCGCGCATCTTTCTGGGCAATATGGAGTTAAAGACCTTTATGTCGGCGTGCCGTGCGTAATTGGTGCGGGTGGCGTTGAAAAAATTGTTGAAATCTTCCTGAATTCGGAGCAGAAAGCGATGTTTGATAAATCCGTGGATGCGGTGAAGGGATTATGTGGGGGGATTAAGTTATCGTAGTTCGTATTTAGTAGTCCGTAGTTCGTTATAAAACTAGTTACGGACTACGGGCTATGACCTACTGACTACGGAGAGAAAATGCTACTAGACGAACTACGCAAGAACCGAGAAAAAACATACCGAGAAATAAAAAAATTGAGATAATAGAAAAATTAAATAGTGAATGGAATGATTTATATTCCGCAGTAACCCAAGCAACAGATCCTGCGCTGCTGCTTATGCAGCCCGCAGGATGACGAGAAGGAACAAACAAATGAACATACATGAATACCAAGCTAAGCAAGTTTTGAGCAAATACAGCGTTCCTGTGCCGCGTGGGCAGGTTGCTTACACGCCGAAGGAAGCGGTTGCGGCGGCGCAAGGGCTGGGCGGCAAGCTGTGGGTGGTTAAGGCGCAGATTCACGCTGGCGGTCGCGGAAAAGCTGGCGGTGTTAAGCTTGGAAAAACCCTTGAGGATGTAGAAATTATGTCCCGCGATATGCTGGGCATGACGCTGGTTACGCATCAAACAGGCGCGGAAGGTCGTGTAGTAAAACGCGTATATATTGAAGAAGGCTCTGACATTAAAAAAGAGTTGTATTTAAGCCTGGTTGTTGACCGCGCTAGCTCGTGGGTGACCTTCATTGTGTCCACCGAGGGCGGTATGGATATTGAAGAAGTTGCAAATTCACATCCAGAAAAAATTATCAAGCTCGCGGTTGACCCAGCAGCGGGAATTCAAGCGTTCCACTCTCGCAAAATGGCGTTTGCCCTTGGTTTGCCAAAAGAATTATTCGGAAAATTTGAGCAGTTTGTAAATTCTATTTACGCTTGCTTTATTGACACCGATGCTTCGCAGGTGGAAATTAATCCGCTGGTGATTACGGGCGGTGGCGATTTAATCGCTCTGGATGCGAAGTTTAATTTTGATGAAAACGCGCTTTATCGTCATCCTGATATTCACAATCTGCGCGATCCTGATGAAGAAGATCCAATGGAGCAAAAAGCGGCGAAATTCGGGCTGTCTTATGTGAAGATGGACGGCAGCATCGGCTGCATGGTTAATGGTGCTGGGCTTGCCATGGCGACGATGGATATTATCCAGCTTTACGGCTCTGCTCCTGCCAATTTCCTTGATGTTGGCGGTGGCGCAACCAAAGAAAAAGTTGGCGAGGCATTCAAGCTAATTCTATCCGATCCAAATGTTGAGGGGATTTTGGTAAAT
>SXRF01000118.1 GCA_005792635.1 Rickettsiales bacterium | reverse complement strand
CGACCGCATCGTGCCTGTGGATGTGTATGTTCCGGGTTGCCCACCAACAGCCGAGGCTTTGATGTATGGCATTTTGCAATTGCAAAAGAAAATCAGACGGACAGGGAGTATTGTACGATGAGTGAGTGTGGAGTGTGGAGTGTGGAGTGTGGAAAGAAATTAGAGCAATTCTCCGCCTCTCTTGAAACCATAAGTGGCGAACAAGTTATAACCGCGCCAGCGGAAAAGCTTGTCGCGCTTCTCACCTTCCTGCGCGATGATGCTGACTTGCAATTTTCGCAATTGGTGGAAATTGCAGGCGTGGATTTTCTGGAGCGCGGGCAGCGTTTTGAGGTGGTTTATATGCTTTTGTCACTCCGCAAAAATGCGCGGGTGAAAGTGCGCGTGGTGACTGACGAAGAAACCGCAATACCATCGGTCACTGGCGTTTATTCTTCCGCTGGTTGGTTTGAGCGCGAAGTTTTTGATATGTACGGCATAAAATTTTCTGGGCATCCAGACCTGCGCCGCATCCTCACCGATTATGGCTTTGAAGGACACCCGCAGCGCAAGGATTTTCCGCTGACTGGCTTCGTAGAACTGCGCTATGACAACGAACAGAAAAAAGTGGCGTACGAGCCAGTAAAACTAACGCAGGCATATCGCAGTTTTGACTATCTCAGTCCGTGGGAAGGAAGCGTTGCGTAGCAACACGAGTTTGGAGTGTAGAGTGTGGAGTGTAAGGAAATAGTTGAAAAAGTTGAAAGCCATGAAAACCTAGAAGTCTGGCAGATGGGAATTCAACTGGTAAAATTAATCTATCAATTAACCGATAAATTTCCTGATAAAGAAAAATATCGCCTAACTGACCAAATGTGCAGAGCTGTGGTTTCTATACCTTCCAATATAGCTGAAGGTGGGGCAAGAAAATCAACAAAGGAATTTATGCGCTTTGTTTCCATTGCGATTGGTTCGCTTGCTGAACTGCGAACGCAAGTTGTTATTGCAAAAGAACTTGGTTATACAAATAAAGAAACAACTACTGAAATTTCATCACTGATGATAATTCTAGGTAAAAAATTACATGGCTTATACAAAGCACTGGAGCGTAAAAATGTCTGAAAAACCAAACTCCACACTCCACACTCCACACTCGCCTTATAAAATAAGACCTGCCCGCCTTGAAGATTTCGAAGAAATATATGATATTTTCTGCAATGTTTTGAATGAGGGGAAAACCTATTCCTATACCCTTGCTGAAATGACGCCAGAACGGTCTTTGGCTTATTGGATTTCGGCAGCGGGAACGCACTGCATGGTTGCGGATGTGGATGGCAAAGTGGCGGGTGTAGCCGCCGTTCGCCCACACCGCACAGGTCGCGCTCACCATGTCGCCAATGCTTCGTTTATTGTGCATCCTGATTTTCGGCGACAGGGCATCGCCCGCGCACTGGGCAAAGCCGCGCTGGAATATGCCAAAAGCCAAGGCTACCTTGCCATGCAGTTTAATTTTGTGGTGAGTGTGAACACAGTGGCGGTTGAACTGTGGAAATCGCTAGGCTTCAAAATCGTCGGCACACTACCAAAAGGCTTTGACCACGCCGAGCAAGGGCTGGTGGATGTTTATGTGATGCATCAGTTTTTGTGAAGGAAGTGCTAGTGGCTAGTGTTAGTGACTAGTGCTAAGAAAGCTAGATAATGAATAAAATTCGTGGATATGAAGATTTGAAGGTCTGGCAACAAGCTATGACATTGGTAGAGCTTGTTTATATTGCAACTAAAAAATTTCCGAAACAAGAGCAGTATCGTTTGGTTGATCAGTTATGCCGTGCGGTAGTTTCTGTACCTTCTAATATTGCAGAAGGTTGTATGCGACATACCACGAAAGAATATATTCGTTTCGTTGGAATTGCTCAAGGTTCATTAGCGGAAGTTGAAACACAAGTTATGATTGCAAGAAGATTGCATTTTTTGGAAGAAAATGAATATTTGCATATAATGAATGTTGCATCTGAAGTAGGAAAAATGTTAAATGGATTGAATTCTTCTTTGGTTAAAAAAGCAAATTATTAAAATCACTAGCACTAACCACTATCACTAACCACTAGCACTAACCACTAGCACTATGAACAATAAACACACAACTACCATCAACTTTGGCCCGCAACACCCAGCAGCCCACGGCGTTTTGCGCCTGATTTTGGAAATGGACGGCGAGGTGGTGGAACGCGCCGACCCGCATATCGGGCTGCTCCACCGCGGCACGGAAAAACTCATTGAGCATAAAACTTATTTGCAGGCGTTGCCTTATTTTGACCGCTTGGACTATGTTTCGCCAATGGCGCAGGAACATTGCTACGCGCTGGCAGTGGAAAAACTCCTCGGCTGCGAAGTACCAAAGCGGGCGCAATATATCCGCGTTATGTTCTGCGAAATCACCCGTTTGCTGAACCATATTTTGAACATCACAACGCAAGCTCTTGATATTGGCGCGATGACCCCCCTGCTCTGGCTGTTTGAAGAGCGCGAAAAAATGTTGGAGTTTTATGAACGCGCTTCGGGTGCGCGCTTCCATTCCGCCTATATTCGGCCGGGTGGCGTGCATCAGGATATTCCTGCTGGATTAAATGAGGATATTTATAAATTCGCGGAGAATTTCCTCAAATATATTGATGATGTGGATAGCCTGCTCACCGAAAACCGTATTTTCAAGCAGCGCATGGTGGATATTGGCGTGGTTAGTGCGGCGCAGGCGCAGGACTGGGGCTTTTCAGGCGCGATGCTGCGTGGCTCTGGCGTGGCGTGGGACTTGCGAAAATCACAGCCTTATGATTGCTATAGCGAGCTGGATTTTGATATTCCAATCGGCAAACATGGCGATTGCTATGATAGATACCTCGTTCGCATGGAAGAAATGCGCCAGAGTATTCGCATTATAAAACAATGCGTTGAGAAGATGCCGACAGGCGCGGTGGTGACTGGCGACCCGAAAATCGCGCCGCCAAAACGCGCCGATATGAAGCAATCAATGGAAGCCTTAATCCATCATTTCAAGCTATATTCCGAAGGTTACCATGTGCCAGTTGGCGAGACCTACACCGCGGTGGAAGCCCCAAAGGGAGAGTTTGGCGTTTATCTGGTGGCGGACGGCACGAATAAACCCTATCGCTGCAAAATCAAAGCTCCGGGCTTTGCCCATCTGCAAGCCATGGAGATGATGGCAAAAGGACACATGCTGGCGGATGTGACGGCGATTATCGGCACGATGGATGTAGTTTTCGGGGAGATTGATAGGTAACTGTGCCTTGTCACCTCGCACTTGTTGCGGGGTCTGATTATAAATTTGCGGAAGAAAAAATATGCGCCAAGAATACCAAAAATGGCTAGTGGAACAGGAATATTCACCAAAGGCAATAGATACAAGGTTGTCTAATATAAAAACAATTGAAAAATATTATGGTGATATTGAGCAAAACATAACAGATGGAAAATATCAAGAAATATTAGACACTCTAAAATATACGAAAGAAGATGAAAGAAAGAATAAACCTAATCCATCAAAGATAAAATTCAATGGGGTTATTATTACTCATCTTGCTATGTATAAAAGCGCATTAAAACTTTATCAAAAATTCCTTACCAACAATGGATTTCAAAGCAAGTTTTTAGAAACTCAGGATGCTATCTCAAATATAGATTTTATACCCAATGAAGAATCACAAAAACAACGCCTATCGCTTGAGCGAGATATGCAAGTTGCATTGCGAAATAATATATCAAGCCTTGAGAAAACGCTAAAAATTATTGATGACGGAGCGGAACGAGCTGTTGATTCTGGATTAATTGATATTACTTGTGAGGATGATAAATCATTGGTTGTTGTAGAGCTTAAAGCTGGAAAGGCTGATAGTCGCGCTATTGCACAGATATTGGGATATATGGGCGATTTGAAAGAGGAGGATGATACAAAGCCAGTGCGAGGAATTTTAGTAGCGCATGATTTTGACAAACGCACAAAATCCGCCGCCAGTGTTGTACCCACACTAAAGTTGATGAAGTATTCTATAGAATTTAAGTTTAGCGAAGTATAAAATGTATAAAATAATATCACTCATCGCCGCGCTTTTAATTTCTGGTTTTGTGCAAACAGCACAAGCCGCACCGACCAGCAGCCGCGAAGTTTTTCCTAAATTGCCGCCTTCTGTCACCTGCTCGAAAGAGGCGGTGGCGGGCGTTTGGAAGTTGCTAATGGTCTATGAAGTGCCATCGGGCAACGAAATAAAACTTTACACTGAGCGACCATTGCAATATCTGGTTTTTGAGGCTGACAGCCGTTATGGCGATTATATCAGCCCGCTTCGCGCCATCAACACCAACTCAATTCGCAATTATGTCATAGCCGACAAAGAACCGCGGCAATTTACGCTGAATGACGCTGGAATTTTATATATATACAAGGCAGGAATTCCCATAGACAGCCTAGCGTGTTTCATCGCAGCGGAAAACAGCGGGCCGTTCGAGGCAGGACAATTATTGATAATGCCACCAAAAAACCTTGCCAAAGGGCGCATGGTGAAGATATATCAAAAAATGCCGCTGGAAGGCGCGGTTACTGACCAATCGCAAGATGAAGCACCAATAGAAGAAGAGTAATTATGAGCGCGAAATATCACCACAACCCAGAAATTGAACCTGCTAGCTTTGTTTTTACGCCTGAAAATCTGGCAAAATCCGCAGAGATTATCGCTAAATATCCCGCTGGTCGCCAGCAAAGCGCGGTTATGCCGCTGCTCGCCCTCGCCCAGAAGCAAAATAATAATTGGTTGCCCAAAATTGCCATGGATTACATCGCGCAAATGCTGGGGATGCAGCCCGTGCGCGTATATGAAGTGGCGAGTTTTTATACTATGTATAACCTTGCTCCCGTGGGCGAACATTTTGTGCAGGTTTGCACCACAACGCCTTGCTGGCTGCGCGGTTCGGATGCTATTGTTTCAGCTTGCGAGAAAAAACTAGGTGTAAAAATCGGGCAGGACACAGCGGACGGAAAATTTAGCCTGCGCGAGGTGGAATGCCTCGGCGCGTGCGTTAATGCACCAATGGTGCAGATTACCAGCCACAGCGGCGCGGATGATTTCTTTGAGGACTTAACCCCTGAGAGTATGAGCGAGATTTTAGATATTCTAGCCAGCGGCAACCGCCCAAAAACTGGCTCTCAAAGCGGACGAGTGTCAAGCGAGCCAGCGGCTGGCTAGTTTTTTCTTCGAGCCTGTTCAGAATCTCGCTCCAGCGCAAGCGAAAATAGCTATTTCCGAGAACCGCAGCGCAGTGTACATACAAGTACATGAGCAGCGGAAGCGCAGGAAATGGCTGTTTGCAGCAAGCTGGAGTAGAGATTATGAGTAGGCTCTACTCAAAAACCCGAACATTCTTTGGGCGGACGAAGAGTTCATCGCCTTTTCGAATTTTTAATTGGTCGATGATGCTTTTTGGGATTTCCAACTGCAACACCACGCCATTTTTGCGCTGCATCTCCACCTTTGCCAGCGAGCCAGCAGGATTAATATGAATAACCTCCGCAGGGATATATTCATGCTCCTCATCAGGCTTATCCACCACGAACATCTCATGCGGGCGGGCGAACACACGCACAGGCGTTCCGCGCTCGGCAAGCCGCGCTTTTAGTTGTGAACGGGCTGGCCTCGCAAGGGTAACGCTGTCTTTATCAACAGGCAGCTTAATGCTTGGCAGGATTTTTCGAATTGCACCAACCAGCTCAGGATAGCGCGATAGCCAGTGTATCTGCTTAGGCGTGGAAACCACAGCCGCAGCTGGCTCTGGCGGTGCTTCCCAAATATCATCCTCGGCGAGGTGAACATTGCCATCCTCATCGCGCCAGCCCGCGAATTCATTATAATTGCCAAGAAAGTCATACACAAAGCCGTTGCTTGGCTGGTGATAGACTTCCTCTGGGCTGCCCACCTGCTCGATTTTCCCCTGATTCATCACCACCACGCGGTCGGAAACCTCCATCGCCT
>SXRF01000117.1 GCA_005792635.1 Rickettsiales bacterium | reverse complement strand
CGCGGTTTCCTCGCCGCAGATATACGCGCCAGCACCGCGATGCACAAACACATCGCAGTCGTAACCACTGCCACAAGCGTTTTTGCCGATTAAGCCAGCTTCGTAGGCTTCCTTAATCGCATATTCCAAGCGGTCGGCTTCCTCGCGGAATTCACCGCGAATATAGATATACGCCGCCACCGCCCGCATAGCAAAACAGGCAATCAGGCAGCCCTCAATTAGCTTATGCGGCTCGTGACGCATCATGTCGCGGTCTTTGCAAGTTCCCGGTTCGCCCTCATCGGCATTGACCACCAGATAGCTCGGGCGACCGTCGGATTGTTTGGGCATAAATGACCACTTGATTCCAGTTGAAAACCCAGCCCCGCCGCGCCCGCGAAGCCCCGAAGCCTTCACTTCCTCAATAATATTATCCGCGCCTTTTTCAAGGAGTGCTTTAGTGCCGTCCCAATCGCCACGCGCGCGCGCACCAGCCAGTTTCCAGTCGTCAAAACCATAAAGGTTGGTAAAAATTCTGTCTTGTTCTTTTAACGCCATATTTCTTGCTCTATATTTTTGTTTTTAGATTAATTTGGATTAGAAAACACATTTGCTATATGCCAAGAACCACAAGAGAAACTTCCTAAGCTTATAAGTGCAAATATAATCGCAATTATTTGAAATGTAATACCAGCTTTGTTTTGTTGTCGTGTAAAATAATGCTGTGCTATATAAGCAACCCCACTAACTAATACGGCAAACACCAACCCTAGCAGATAGGCTTTCATAGATGGAATAGAAAGTACAATAACAGAGTGACTATCTTTCCAAGTATTTCCAAAAAAGGCAAGCAAAGCAACTAAAGCTCCGCCATTTATCAATAACAAAGAACGGATTGTTATATTTGCAAAAGCAATTATGGCTTTGAAAGATTCTAATTCCCAATCTCTCACATGTTTCCACGATGATAAATTTGCTTCCCAATTAGCCTTAAATTGTTCCAACTCTATAGTCATTTAGATTTGCTTTCCTAAAAACTCACTCTACATACTTTTAACACCACCACTCTGCACCAGCTCATAATTTTCGTCAATGATTTTGCGGAATTCTGGCGAAACTGTTGCCCAATCCAAAACATCCACGCGAAATGGAATCATCGCCTCGGAAAATTCTTCTTCCAATTCATTAATTACCTTAAAAGGTAGGCGTTCTTCACTCATCACCACTAAATCTAAATCAGAAAACTTCTTTAATTGCTCGCCGTGTACCCGCGAGCCAAACGCGCGAACTTCGTAAGTGGGAACTATCCTTTTTAATATATCCAAAACTATAGCTAAATATTCGTTTTCAATGTGCATCGTGCCGAGCTTTCATGTTATCAAGCAACGCCTGCACATCAGTAAAAAATTCATCAATATCGCTGTAAATATCCTCAGCCACTTCCTCATTATAGCCATGTACAGTTTTATTGCGATCTTTTCTATATTCCATCCAACGCAGTGGATCGGCAATAATCCCTCTTTCGGAGGCAAATTTAAGCAAATTAGGAAAAGTCATGGTATCAACATAATTTTCTGAATGTTCGGTTACCTCCAAATGTCGCCGTAGCATCTTGCAAGCTAGTTCATAGCAGAATTCAAATGATTTTATAGAGGAAGTACGCCCAAGAGAGTATATTTTTGCATCGCCGCCTTCCTTTGCTTTTTGCGTAAAAGAAATGCTTTCACCCAGCCTGTCTATTGCATTTTGTAAAACTGAATAATCCAATTTCATAATAATCACTATCCAATTATTGCTACGATTTCATAATTTTATTTGGGGTTTCTATTAGACTTCCACTCACCCCGTTACCTCTTTGATTTTGCTTGCGAGTTGTTTTAGTGTGAAGGGTTTGGCGAGGAAGTTAAAGCTGCGTTCCGCACCGTAATTATCCACGAAGGCATCCTCGGCATAGCCAGAAATGAATATCACCTTCACTTTTGGATGGTCTGGCAGTATTTTTTCAATCATCGCTGGCCCTGTCATCCCCGGCATGATAACATCGGTAACGATAACCTCCACCTCGCTGCCATGCTCTTGCATTTGCTCAATCGCCGTTTCCGCGCAGTCGGCTTCTAGCACAGTATAGCCCTTATTACGCAAGGCACGCGCAGCGAATAGGCGCACTGGCGTTTCGTCCTCCACTAGCAAAATGGTGCATTTGCCAGTGAGATCCATATTATCGGATTTTTCAGAAGCCGCAGTCTCCGCAGCGGCGGAAGCCGAGGCAACTTGCGCCTGCACGCTTGGGAAAAATAGGCTGAAATTCGTGCCTTCATTTTCTTTGCTGTTCACATATACATAGCCGCCAGTTTGTTTGACAATGCCAAACACGGTAGACAGACCCAGCCCAGTTCCCGAGCCAACTTCTTTGGTGGAGAAAAATGGTTCAAAAATTTTCTGTAGAATATTTTTCGGAATACCGCAGCCAGTGTCTACCACCTCCACCAACACATAATCGCCGTCGGCGATGGTTGCATCCTCTTCGGCTGGTGAAATTAAATCACGCGGCAAGGGGTGGTTGCGGTCTATTTTGCATTTGCTGGTGCGGATGGTAAGCGATCCGCCGTTTTTCATGGCATCCCGCGCATTCACTGCAAGGTTGATAAGCACCTGTTCAAGCTGCCCCTGATCGGCGCGTACACAGCCAATATCACGCCCGTGGGTGATTTTAAGCTCAATATTTTCGCCAATCAAGCGGCGGATTAGATTTGCGAGTTCCGCCAGAACATCGGTCAAATCCAAGATTTTTGGTTGCAGAGTTTGACGGCGCGAAAAGGCGAGGAGTTGGCGCACCAAATTGGCGGCGCGGTTGGCATTTTGCTTCACCTGCATAATATCCGCGAAGGATTGATCGCCAGCAGGGTGGCGCATGAGCAGCAAATCGCAAAAACCAATCATCGCGGTGAGCAGGTTGTTAAAGTCATGGGCAACGCCGCCCGCCAACTGTCCAACCGCCTGCATTTTTTGCGAGTGAGCAAAGCGCATCTCGAGATTTTTTTGCTCGGTGATGTCAATCAGATGCACCATAACCGCTTTTGGCGTGTCGCAAATTAGTGTGCTGAAATATGCGGAAACGATTATCTCGCTGTTATCAGGAAGAAGTAGCGTAAAAGTCTGTGTGGTTGATGGAACTTGTCCTTCAAATGCTTTGTTTAATATCGCCTCTGCCTCAGGCTTTTTATCATCAGCTATGAGCGAGAGAAAGGCAGTATCCTTTTTATCAATCAGCGAATTATGAGTAAGGGCGTGGAAAGCAATATTGCAATCAAGAATGTGCAATTGCTCATCAATAGTGGCAATCGCAATCGGAGAAAGATCAATATAGGTGTGTAAGTCTTTATTCACAGCTCTACCATGTATCTTTCTTATGAAGCCCATTTTTCTTGTCAGCAGGCTTCTCATCAATGCGGTGAACCACAGCGGCGTAGCCGATTATATTCCCACCCTCATCAAAAATTGATTTTTGATTGACAGAGGTTTTTATGCTGCCGCCAATTTTGCGCTGTAACAAAGCCTCACCCTCGAAATTTTCTAAGTTGGTAATTGCAGTTTCGATGCCTGTTTGTAGCATAATATCTTTTAGCGATAGCCCAAGGGATATGATTTCCTCTTCTTCAAAATAGAGCCATTCTTCCAATTTCGGATTAACATAAACTATATTGCCGATTTGGTTGACCACATAAGCCCCCATTTCAAGGCTGTCCATGATATAAGCAAACATCCCCATGGTTGATTTGTTAAATATAGGGGTTTTGCCATCATCAGGCTGGCTACCCAATATGCGCTTTTCAATGAATTCGCGCCCGCGTAGCAAGATAAACCCTTTGGGGCGAGCAATTGGGCAGATATGCATCATGATGCGGTGCGGTTGGTTCTTCGCGTCAATGATGTCAAAAATCACTTGGTCATAAACTCGCCTGTCAATTGCTGTGAAAACAATTTTGCGGTCTTCTTTGGAAACCTGCGCGTGATTAAGCAGGGAATCAACGGTAAGGCGCACCTCGCCAGCGAAATCAGGAAACAACTTCTGAAAAGCGGTGTCGATATGAACAATCGAGCCATCGTCTTTAATAATCAGGCAGAATTTATTGCTGGCGGAAAGGGCCGAAGAAAGCAGGGCATTTTGAAACTCGGTTGACATAACAAGGTCGCGGTTGTTCTGCAACACAACCAGAACATAAGTGCCAACGCCAATTAGTATTACGAATAATATTTCGCTGAATAGCACGATATTCGACACAATCATCCCAAGGAAGACAGATGTCACAAGCACGGCAAAAAATAGTAGGCATAGGCTTTGCCACAATGGACGGCGATCACGCACAGTAAAATCCCCGCCAACATTACTATTAGCTGCGGGTTGTGGACTTATAAGATCAGCAAAGCGAATTTTCATGTTGTACTTCCAGTGTTGTCACGCTCGTTTCCCTTTAAGTTTATATACATAGGAAATAATCTTTGCAACTGCTTCATAATGGGCGGTGGGGATTTCTTTATCCAAATCAGTAGAAGAAAACAGAGCGCGGGCAAGTGGCGGGTTTTCAATAATCGGAACTTCATTTTCCGTGGCAATTTCGCGGATTTTAAGGGCAACTAAATCCTGCCCCTTGGCGACGACGATTGGGGCTTTCATCGTCTTGGTGTCATCCATCAGGCCGCAGCCCTGCCCGCAATGCCAGCGCCAGGTCG
>SXRF01000116.1 GCA_005792635.1 Rickettsiales bacterium | reverse complement strand
TCTTAATCCTGCTTGCGTTGCTTCCTGCCCGAGTGGTGCGATTTATAAGCGCGAGGAAGACGGAATTGTTCTCATTGACCAGGAAAAATGTCGCGGTTGGCGGATGTGTGTTTCGGCTTGTCCTTACAAAAAAATCTATTTCAACTGGGAATCGGGCAAATCAGAAAAATGCACATTTTGCTATCCGCGCATTGAAAATGGCGAACCAACTGTTTGCTCCGAAACCTGCGTAGGGCGGATTCGCTATCTCGGAGTTCTGCTATATGATGCGGATAAAATTGAAGCAGCTGCTTCAGTTGAAGATGAGCAAAATCTTTATCACGCTCAGCTTGAAATGTTCCTAAATCCTAACGATCCAGAAGTTATTAAGGCGGCGCGGGCAGAGGGAATCCCTGAAAGCTGGCTGGAAGCAGCAAAAAAATCACCTGTTTATAAAATGGCGATGGAATGGAAAGTGGCGTTCCCTTTGCATCCTGAATATCGCACTTTGCCTATGGTATGGTATATTCCGCCGCTTTCACCAATTCAAAATGCAGCAGCTAGTGGCGATATGGGGATGAACGGTATTATTCCTGATGTAAAAAGCCTTCGCATTCCGCTTAAATATTTGGCTAATTTGCTCACTGCTGGTGAAGAAAAACCAGTGCGGATTGCACTAGAGCGAATGCTTACCATGCGTGCTTTCATGCGCGGAAAACATGTGGATGGTGTTGATAATTCTGAACTACTGGCACAAGTTGGTTTAAGCAAGCAAGAAGTTGAAGAAATGTATCGTTATATGGCGATTGCCAAGTATGAAGATCGTTTTGTTATTCCAACTTCACATCGTGAATATGCAGAAAATACTTTTGACATGAAGGCTGGCTGTGGCTTCTCGTTCGGCAATGGTTGTTCGGGTGGTAACTCGCAGGCAAATATGTTCAGCAAACCAAAACGCAAAAACTTGTTTGGGGGGGCTCATGTTGGATAATAAAGCAAAAACCTTCAAAGCACTCGGCATTTTCCTGTGGTATCCTAAGGAAGAATGGCTAGCAGGTAGCAATGATTTAGTTGATTTGATAGAGAGCGAAAAACTGCTTTCTGCTAATGATACAAAAGCAATTCGTGCTTTTGCGGAAGATTTCAAGACACAGGATATTTTTAACCTGCAAGAGGAATATGTAAATTCATTTGATCGGATAAAATCTCTTTCCCTTCATCTTTTTGAGCATATTCACGGCGACTCTCGTGATCGCGGGCAGGCAATGGTTGACTTGGCAGAGCGTTATCAAGAGCTAGGATTCGCGCTTGATGCCAGAGAACTTCCTGACTATTTGCCTGTGTTCTTGGAATATCTCTCCTTGCTTCCAAAAGAGCAAGCATTAGAGGAAATTGCCGAAACTGCACATATTTTGGTAGCTATCGGCAAACGCCTTGCTGAACGAGGAAGCTCGTATAGTGCAGTCTTTAATTGCTTGATTAGGCTGGCTGGAAGTGAGCCTGCAAAAGTAGAAAAAATCATCGGAGCAGAAATACTTTCCTTCGCAGAGCTAGACAAAGAATGGGAAGACAAACCGATTGAATTTTTGGGCGCAGAAGCTCCACAGGATGGTGGATGTTCTAGCGGTGGATGCAACGGTGGCGGTTGCGGTAGCAAAAAACAACAAGGAGCATGTGCATGAGCGATTATTATTTTTCATTTTTCTTTGGTTTGTATCCCTATATTTGCATGACCGTTTTGGTGCTGGGAACGCTTATTCGCTATGACCGCGAGCAATATAGCTGGCGCGCTTCATCAAGTCAGATTCTTGCCGATAAAGGGCTTACTATTGGCAATATAATGTTCCACCTTGGCGTGATTTTTATTTTCTTCGGGCATCTGGTGGGGCTGCTTACGCCACACTCTTTATATGAACATTTTATAACTGCTGAGCAAAAACAACTGCTTGCCATTATTGCAGGCGGTATCGCTGGAACAATTGGTTTTATCGGGCTAACTATTCTGGTCTTTCGTCGTTTATTGGTGGATAGAATCCGTGCAACTAGCACCAAAAGCGATATTGCGGTGTTGTTGATTTTATGGATACAAATAACGCTAGGGCTAATCACCATTCCTTTTTCTTTGGCACATCACGACGCTGGCATAATGCTAAACCTATCACAATGGGCGCAACATGTGCTTACCTTCCGTAGTGGTGCAGCTGATTATATCATGGGAACAGACTTGGTGTTTCAAATCCATTTGATTTTGGGTATGACCATTTTCTTGCTATTTCCATTTACTCGCCTTGTTCACATGTTAAGCGTACCTGTAAAATATATCGGCAGACCTTATCAGGTGGTGCGTAGCCGAAAAGCAAGGAGATAATTATGCCAAAAGCAAAATCATTAGGCTGGATATTATCAGCTTATATGCTTTCAGCCTGTGTAAATTCTTCTCCTTCATTCGTTACAGCAGACGAGGCAGGAAACAGCCTGACTAAAATCTCTGCTGATGGCAACAGGCAAACTATTCCACTTACTGTTGCACCACATAATGTTCAGGCAAGTACTGATGGTAAATTATTACTGGCAACTGGTATGATGGATATGACGGCAGGTGCAAAAAATCATTCCTCTGCAATGATGGGTGAACTGTTGGTAATAGATACTGATTATTTTAACAGTGAAGCAGTTCGTTATATTCCACTTGGTGAACATTTGGCTCATGTAGTTACGAATAAATCTGCTGAAATAGCATATATTACAGACTCTGCTAATAACCGTGTAGCCGTGCTTGATATTGCTTCTGGTAAGGTGCTAAATTGGATAAGAGTTGGAGCTTTTCCACATGGAATTCGCCTCAATTCTGTTAAGGGTGAGTTTTATACGGCAAATCTAAAAGATAATACAATTTCTATTGTTGATATTGCGAGCAATAAGGAAACCAAGCGTATAATAGTAGGAAAAATGCCAATTCAGGTGGCAGTTTCACCAGATGGAGCAAAGCTGTATGTTACACTTGCAAAAGATACTGCGGTTGCGGTTATAGATTTACAAACTCGCAAAAAAACCAAAACTATAAAAGTAGATAATACTCCTGCACAAATCTATGCAGATTCACTTGGTCGCTATATGTATGTTGCCAATCAGGGCAGTAAAACCAATTCTGGTAATACACTTTCAGTTATTGATATTGCCACAGATAAAATAATAAAAATCATTCATACTGGGAATATGCCCCATGGTGTTGTTGCTAGTTCTGATGGGCAGTTTGTTTATGTAACAAATATGGCGGACAATAGCGTATCAAAAATTGATGCGAATAGTTTTGAAGTTTTACAAACTTATGCAGTGGGCAAATTACCTAACGGAATCACCCTTATAGAAAGTGAGAAATAATCATGCCTGTAATCGTGAATAATGTGGAAATAACTGATGAGCAGGTATTTCGTGAAATGCAACATCACCCTGCAAAAAATCATGCCGTTGCTATGCAGTTGGCGGCAGAAGCTCTCACCATTCGTGAAATTTTGTTACAGGAGGCGGTGGCTATGGGAATTGCAGAAGGTGACAAACAAAATATAGACGAACCGCTTGCCGACGATGAGCGAATTCAAAAATTGTTAGATGCCGTAATAAAAATTCCTGAGCTTGACGAGCTTTCCTGCCGCAGATTTTATGATAATAATCTGCATAAATTCACTAAATCAGGTGTGGTAAGCGAGTTCGATGAAGTTAAATCTGTAATTGCCGAATATCTGCATAACACATCATGGCAAACCGCTGTTCAACAATATATAAAGATTTTGGTTGGCAAAACCAAGCTAGCAGGAATTGAGCTTGAGGGAGTTGATAATCCACTGGTACAGTAAAAAAAATCCAAAATAAAAAGGCGGGGAGAATTTTCTCCACCGCCTTTTTTGTTGTCGCTTATTACAGCTTAAAACTTAACCTGAACATAAGGCATAACTTTTACCGTATCCGTATAAAGTTGGTCTGCATTATAACTTCCAGCTTTAATACCAACGGTGTAGTATTTCTCAAAGGTTTGCTCTAACAGACCGTCCCACTCTGTGCCGTAATTGCTATTGCCCCGTTCTGCGGAAAAATCATGATATACGATGGTTGCTTTCGTTCCGTTCAGCCATTTATTTTCTGACTTCGCAGTGTAGGTTATCCCAACATTTGCGTCCACCAAACCATTCGCAGGCGTAGTCAGGAATTTATCCACCCAACCATCAAACGCATGGTTTGTTCCTAGTGCAAACTGCACCGCCTGCGTGCCATTGCCTTCAATTGATTCATATTGTCCTTTAAGGGTGAATTGCCCATAAGCCACGGCTGGTTCAATTGAATAATAATCAAGGTTATAGTTAGCGGTATTATCCGCATAATCGCTTTGACGGGCATATTCCAAGTTTAACAGACCTGTGAAATCTCCGCCTAATTTTTGCTTGCCTTCAAACCTTGCGCCAAAAGTTTCCGTGGAAAGAGTCGGCGCATCAGGAATATCCAGCAAATAGCTATAGCCAGTGATTTTACCAAAAGGCAAGCCCGCATAAGAGGCATTAATAAGATGGATATTGGCTTTGTTCCAAATCCCATTATTAGCCCCTGAAGTTGACGCTTCCGTGCCAAAAATTCGGTTCACTTGGTTGGAATAAGCGTAAAATAGCGTGGTGTCCTTGATGGAATTATTCTTAACGCTTACTGCATCAAAAGTCTGGTCATTCTGCCGCCAACCGACCGCGCCAACGAAGCGTTGGTTGTCCAAGTTAATCAACTGCCGACCAGCGGTGATATTAGTGTCAGGCACGCCAGTATAGCTAAGTTGCAAGCGATTCAGTCCAGTATTCTGCGGATCTGCCACTGTCGGGTATGTTGTTCTGCCGTTTATGGTGTCATTATAGCGTTCATTGCCAATAGAGGATATATTTTCCACTTCTACCAAGGCACTAAAATCATAAAACTTGCCAGTTTCATAACCAAGGCGAGTGCGGATAGTGTTGGCATTGGCGTCATTTGCGACACCATCTTGACTTACAAATTCATAACGATAGCGTGCGTCAAATATTGGCTTGCCTTCGGTAAGTGCTTTCACAAAATCATTTTGTACGACGGCTGGCGCAGGCGCAGCAGCTTCTTTTGCCTTGTCTTTCGTTACAGGCGCAGCAAAAGCAACGCCGCCCGAGAACAACATAGTGGTGGAGCATAAAGCGATATATAGTGAAGTTTTACTCATAACAAACCCTTCTAAAAGTGAATACTGCCAGCATCTAGGAACAAATCAGCAAATTGGCAATTGATCTGGCTCAAGTACCTGAAATTTTATTAGATTTACAGTTCATGGAATAATATACATTTAGAAAAGATGTCATAATGGAATGTCCGATAAGCAAAATAATACACGATATAAAAGAACAAAAAGCTCCATCTACGATGTCCGCACCATATGGCATGTTGTTATTCACCCAAGGTTTTAGGCCATTTTTTTTATTTGGTGCAATGTTTGCTGTTTTTGCCATCAGCTATTTCATTTTATTCTTATCTGGCACGATAGAAAATCTGCCAAGCAGGTGGGATATTATTTCATGGCATAGACACGAAATGCTCTTTGGATTTTCGGGGGCAATAATCGCTGGTTTTTTATTCACTGCCGTTCCAAATTGGACAGGGCAGCAAACTCCAAAAGGATTTTTACTCGCCATGATTGTGCTATTATGGGGCATGGGGCGGATTTTTGTATTCAGCTCAATATATCTTCCCACCATGCTTGTCGCAGCGGCGGATATATCATTTTTTCTTGCGTGTATGCTGGGCATTATGCCCGCACTGATAAAATCGCACAACCATCGCAATTACATATTTTTGGTATTCCTAACTTTACTAGTATTTGCAAATGGGCTTACTCATTTTGGAAATGCTGATACGGGGATATTGCTAGCACGAAACATTATACTTCTAATGATAATTATAATCGGTGGGCGGGTGATACCATTTTTTACGCAGAACTCTCTGGGTATTACTATTTCACGCAACCACCATATTGAGCATTTAGCTATATTTTCTACAGCGTTATCCTTCATAACTGAGGTATTTGGAGCAAATAATACAATAATAGGTGTATGTTTTCTAGTAGCAGCAATTGCAAATGCGCTACGCCTTTCGCAATGGCAAAGTTTCAAAACCTTCCGTGTTCCGCTTACATGGATACTACATATCGGCTATACATGGATCACTCTCGGTTTGGCATTGAAATCTGCATATTATCTAGGATTTGCACTACCCGCATCAATTGCAACCCACGCCCTCACGGTTGGTGCGATTGGCTCGTGGACGCTAGGAATGATGTCGCGGGTATCTCTTGGACATAGTGGCAGACCATTGGTTGTGAAAAGAATTATGGTATTTGCGTTTTGTTCTATTTTTATTACGGCAATTGTGCGGGTTTTCGTAGTTTGGTTATTCCCAAAATTTACCGTGCAGTGGCTAGAAATAGCCAGCTTGC
This sequence comes from Rickettsiales bacterium, assembly GCA_005792635.1. Taxonomy (GTDB): domain Bacteria; phylum Pseudomonadota; class Alphaproteobacteria; order Rickettsiales; family SXRF01; genus SXRF01. The sequence goes on along the minus strand of SXRF01000116.1, from coordinate 27,629 downwards.
TGTGGATCTCAGCATTTGGTATATTTGTTTATATATATGCTCCGATACTTACTCGTCCAAAAATATGCTCTGAAAGATAATATAATCTTACATTGATAATGTGGCATAATTTTGACTGGTTGCGGTCGATTTGGCCATAACATGTATAAGGAGTTTCTATTAAATACACTTTTTGGCTATAATACCCACTTTATAGCAAAATCGCTTTATTTTACCCGTTTTATTGCCTAAATTGCCAAAGATGTTCATATTCCTTTTCCATAGCAACACAGCCTTACAGCAAGTTTTGCACTTCGGTCTAGAACTGGGGTGATTTTTTTGACATATTTCTGCAATCATTAAGAGTAGCTATTAGCCTTAGAATCATTTGCCATCATTCGTGGCTGTTTGTCCCGCAATTGTCCCACACGGGACATTTTGGGACAATTGGTTTGAATGCCAAATATGCGGTTTGAATTAAATAAATGAGCCTATATTCGCGGTTGGTGCGTGATGAGGGAAATACGGGCGGGTTTGCTCAAAATGTCTTTTGGTAAAACATGCGCCAACCATAGCTATTATTATGGTTATTAATTGACTTTTAATAGGTTTGTAGCTATAATGATAGACATATGATAAAATTGCCCCAAGAGATTATACAGGAAATTGCAGCCCGTGCGAAAGCGCGGAGGCTTGCTCTTGATTTGACGCAAAAAGGCTTGTCCTCCCGCTCAGGCGTGCCACTTGGCACACTCAAACAATTTGAGCATACGGGCAAAATTTCTCTTGAGTCATTGCTTGCTCTGTCACTCGCGCTGGGTACTAGCCATGAGTTCGATGAACTATTTGCTACCGCACAATCAAGCACAGGTGTATCGCTTGATGAGCTTATGAAAACACCGAAGCAGCGCAAGCGTGGGAGTGTCAAATGACATATAAACCCGTGTCCATCGTACATGTCAGCCTTAATTTTGGCAGCACTTCTTATAAAGTGGGAAGGCTTGCGCTAGTGAAGCGCAAAATTTATTTTGAGTATGATTCTGCTTTTTTAAGATCTGGGCTGGATATTTCGCCGCTTAAGTTACCAAAACAGGATGGTGCAATCCCCTGTGATGATGCAGTATTTGAGGGGTTATTTGGTGTGTTTAATGATAGCCTTCCCGATGGATGGGGGCGATTATTGCTTGATCGTCAGGTGCGCAAACACGGCATAGCACCCGAGCAGCTCACGCCGCTAGATCGGCTTACACATATAGGCAGCTTTGGTATGGGGGCACTCAGATACGAGCCTGATACTAGCGAGCATTCTCACCATGCTGATGCTATTAGTCTAGATAAGCTAGCCGCAGAAACTGGAGAAGTTTTGGAAGGCGAAGCAGGTGATGTGTTCGCAGAGTTACTGGGACTTTCTGGTTCATCGGCTGGTGCGCGTCCCAAGGTAATGCTTGGCGTAAGTGCGAGCAAGAAAAAGCTGATTCATGGGCAACAAGAACTTCCCAATGATTACGCACATTGGATGGTAAAGTTTGCTTCTTCCTCGGATGCTAAAGACATCGGCGCGATTGAATATGCCTACAGCCTGATGGCTCGTGCGGCGGGTCTGGAGATGATGCCGACATATTTATTCCCTGCCCAAAAAGGTGCGGGCTATTTCGGCGTAGAGCGTTTTGATCGCATTGGCGACCAGCGATTACATATGCACACAGTGTCCGGTCTTATTCATGCCGACCACCGACTTCCCTCGCTGGATTATGAACAGATTATGCGGGCAACACTGTTGCTTACGCGTAATGTGAAAGAGTTGGAGAAAATACTACGGTTTGCGGCTTTTAATGTATTCGCTCATAACCGCGACGATCACGCAAAAAATTTTAGCTTCCTGATGGATGAAAAAGGCAACTGGCGTGTAGCTCCCGCCTATGACCTTACTTTCTCAAGCGGTCCAGCTGGTGAACATAGCACTACAATTATGGGTGAAGGAAAAAAACCCAGCAAAAAGCATTTGCTGATACTTGCAGAAAAATTTGGCATCGCAAAACCGCTTGCAAATACCATCATTGATGAAGTGCAAGACGCTGCGTGGCAGTGGCCAATTTATGCCGAAGAAGCAGGCGTTACCAAAACATCGAAGAAAATCATCGCTGATGTTATCAATAGCTAAACTTTAATAAGAATGTTTTTGTAAGCCCCTTGCTAAAGGTTATTTGCGGCTATTATTATAATTATATTCCCCATTTTATCGCATAAATCGCTTTATTTTACCCGTTTTATTGCGTACAATAAGACATGGAGAGGTTTTTATGCCCCTATGCAAGGAATTCGCCTCACTTTTCCTGATGACACGCTGCTGGCGGATTTGAAGGTGAACTAACCATGCAAAATTATAAACTCCTTAGGCTCTTTGCCAGATTCCCAAATAAAACTTTTTAGACGCTCAAAAGCTATACCTTCTAGCTTAAGATCCTCTGATTGAGTTGCAAGAACCATTGTTTTTGCAATATCAATCCCAAATTTAACAGATGGGTTATTTTCGTATTGCGTTTTAAGTTTAGAAAAAACATCTAAATGAGTGTTTCTGCATAAAACTATAGTATCTCTCATATGTTCAATTGAACCATCATGATCTATAGCCGATTGCCACACTCCGTTCGCAGAAGCACGCACCTGTGCAAAAGCCTTGTCTGTCATACGGGTGTTGTTAATTTTTAAGAAGATTTCTTTTAAGCTTCCTTTGGCAAGAGACCACCAAAAAGCTCTTCTATCACCATATACAGATACATCACTACCATTTGAATCTATAAGGCAAGAACAAATCTTATCATCATATCCTTCATGCTTGGATCTTACTATAAAGTAAGCGAAAACACACTCTGTAACATCTGGTGGGATTTGTTTTATAACATCATCTTTAAGCAAACTGTTAGATATTTGTTCTCCATTGCTTTTTTTTAATATAATAACCCCATCTTTTGTTCTTACTATGCTGACTTCTTCTTCAAAACCATTTAGTTCCGTTATGTCACCATCCACATTAAAAGAACGCAATTTTCCATTATCGCTTTGTTCTCTCAAATCTTGAGATACTCCGAACACCTTCCAAATCGTATCAACCTGCTTTTCAAAAGTTCGTTTTTCTATCTTTTTCTTCAACCAACCAAACATAGATTTCTGTCCATAATTGTTTTTTCTAATCATAGCCACTATGAAATATTTAGTAGCAATTGCAATCTTTTTAAATGGCTACGAACTCTCATAGGGTATTATACCTACATTTAATAAGGTTGAAATCGCAAAGTCAAACTTTGTATTTTCAACCTTAATTTAAGAAAAAATACCCTCAAGTTCACTTAACATTTCTGCAATAGCAGAACGCCAAATAATTCAGAAAAGCGACGCTTGAGCATTCAAATCCTTATGTTGCGGCAATTCCAACTCTGGAACTTTTACTCCTAGCGCATCTTGCAACCACTGCGCCACCATGCGTCGGTGACACCAATCGTCAGGTTTGTGGTCTGGGTAATGCTCATGACAGAGCAGCACAGGCTCATGATTAGTGGCAAGTGCGTGCAATTCATCCCACACTTTTTGCGGATTTAGTGGCGATAGTATTTTATTGAAATATCGCTCGCGATAGGCGGCATAATTTTTATAAGCAGGTTCAAAAAGCCATTTCTTTGGCGCAAGCACAGGGTAATATTTCAATCCATCAAGCACATGCTTTGGTGATGTACGCGCAATAGAGATGCGCCCTTCGCCAGAGTATAGATAAAAGCAGCTGGTTTTCATGTTTTTACTACTTTCAGCACGACATTTTGTGTGTTGCAATTTACCCATAAAACAGAACATATTAAGTCATGCAAATACTATCAAAAAGCAAGTGGCTAATATGTCAAAATCAAATATAGAGTGGACAGAGTTTTCTTGGAATCCAACGACGGGCTGCACAAAAATATCGCAAGGCTGCAAAAATTGTTATGCGGAGCAGATGGCAACTCGTCTGCATGCTATGGGTGCAAAAGGGTATGAAAATAATTTTAAGCTGACTTTGCACCCAGAGCGGCTAAACGAACCAGCGGGGCGCAAAAAGCCTAGCATTTACTTTGTTTGTTCTATGAGCGATTTGTTTCATGATGATGTGCCGACGGAGTATCTGGATAAAGTTTTTACAACCATCACCAACACTCCGCAGCATATTTATCAGGTGCTTAGCAAGCGACCAGAACGAATGAGTGAGTATTTTTCTAATAGAAAAACTCCGCCCAATGTTTGGCTTGGGGTTTCGGTGGAAAATAAAAAACAGGGGCTTCCGAGAATTGATATTTTGCGGGAAATTAGTGCAAGCATTCGTTTTCTTTCTATTGAGCCGCTTCTTGAGGATTTGGGAGAGCTTAATTTGCAAGGCATCCACTGGGTTATTGTTGGTGGTGAATCGGGAGCAAAAGCAAGAAGAATGGAAGAAAGCTGGGTGATAAATCTCCAAAAACAATGTAAAAAATCGGCAGTTCCCTTCTTTTTCAAGCAGTGGGGTGCGTTTTCGCCTGATGGCAAAAAATCCTCTAAATCAGCAAATGGAAAAATGCTTGATGGAAAAATTTGGCAAGAAATGCCTTCCCTGCCAAAGAATGAATTGCCATTATTTCGGTAGATTACAAAATCAGATAATCAGAGGAATAGATGGTAAAAAGTCACTACGACTGGTCAGATGCGAATAATCTGCCCTTTTTACAGTCGCACAGTTTAGAAAAACATGAAATTTTCAAAAATAGTTTTAGCAATTTTTTACGGAAAGCAGCAAGCAAACGCCCTGAGACTACGCTTACGATAGTAGATGGATTTTGCGGTGGCGGAGTTTATAAAAGCTCTGAAAATGGTGTAGAAATCCATGGCTCACCATTTATATTCTTAGAAAAAATAGGCAAGATAGAGAGTATTATTCGTGCAAAAAGAGGAGCAAATTTTCGCATCAATGCAATGTATTACTTTGTGGATAGGGATGCGAACGCTATTAAAACTCTAAAATCACAACTTTATAAAATGGGATATGGAAAATTAATAGGTGATAGAATTTTTCTATTGAGGGGAAGTTTTTCTAAGAATTTACCATTCCTGCTGAAAATGCTTGAGCAAAGAAATGGTCATTCCTTTTTTCTTTTGGATCAATATGGTTATAAGGACGCTCCATTACCGCTCATAAAGCAAATTTTTGCAAAAATTACCAATTCTCAAGTGATGCTAACATTTGCTAAAGACGCAATGATAAACTATATCGCAAACACAGATGATTTTCGCAAATGTGTAGCGTATAGCAATACAGGAAAAACACTTCTAACCGACAAGGAAATTGGAAAAACAATAAACCTGAAAAACAGCAAAAATTATTATAAATGGAGAGCGGAATTAGAAAGTAAATTACTGCACAGAATTGTCAAAATATCAGGTGCAAAAACTTGTGATTACTACTCCGTAAAATCTGCAAGCAGTCATAGAACATTTTGGTTGTTGAATTTGTTTGCATGAAATAAGTGTTATGGGAGCAGCAAAGCAAATAACACTTTATATTTGAGACATTATGCCTATTCGTCATGCAATTTGGAAAGTTGGGACTAAACCGCAAGCTCTGGTAGAGGCGAAGCTGCCTAGCGAAACTTTGCTTGAGGAAATGATTAAGGAAGCTCCCTCCATTCTTTCAGATGAGTGGATGCTTATAGGGCAGCAGGAAAATACAGGCTACGGTGGCAGAATTGATTTGCTGGCGATTGCACCTGATGGTTCGCTAATTCTTATAGAAATTAAGCGCAATAAAACTCCGCGTGATGTAGTTGCACAGGCATTAGATTATGCTAGCTGGGTTGAGAAATTACGCCCTGAAGAAATTGTTGCAATATACGGACGGTTCGCACCAAATCGTGATTTAGCTTCCGATTTTAAGGCAAGATTCAAAACCGAATTGGATGAAGAGTCGCTGAATCAAGCGCACCAAATTGTTGTGGTTGCTGCATCGCTAGATGAAAGCACAGAGCGGATTGTGCAATACTTAAGCGAGCGTGACATTGCAATCAATGTGCTTTTCTTCCAAGTTTTCAATTATGGTGGCGAGCAGTTGCTAAGTCGTGCTTGGCTTATGGATCCAGCTCATGTACAGGTTAATGTTGCTACGACTAAAGACGACCAAAGCGAGCCTTGGAACGGCGAATTTTATGTTTCTTTTGGGCATGACCTTAGCCGTTCATGGAACGAAGCAGTAAAATATGGTTTTATTAGTGCTGGTGGCGGTGAGTGGTACAGCAAAACTCTCCGTCTCTTGAAGCCAAGCGACCGTATTTGGGTAAATATCCCTAGAACTGGCTATGTTGGGGTTGGCGAGGTATCTGGATATGCAACACCTGCTGCTGAATTTAAGGTGGATACACCGCAGGGCGAACAACTTTTTATGGATATTGCTACTGAAGGAAAATACCACCGTGAGTTTATAAACGACCCGCAGAAGTCAGAGTATTTCGTTGCGGTGAAATGGATTAAAACAGTACCTGCACAGGATGCTGTTCAAGAAATCGGACTGTTTGGCAACCAAAATACAGTATGCAAACCCACCGCACCAAAATGGCGACATACAATTGAGCGTCTCAAGAATCGTTTCAAAATCTCGTGATATAATGATGTAAAAAGACGCTTGACCGCAGCTGCCAGTAGCTTATCCAATAAAGAATGAAAAAGGATATTGCAGAAACCATAATTTTTGAGCGCGAGAAACTTTATCAGGAAATCTGGGCTGAGCCAGTGATGCAGGTGGCAAAACGCTATGGCATTTCAGATGTTGGTTTGGCAAAAATTTGCAAGAAAATGAAAATTCCCCGCCCGCCTCGTGGTTATTGGGCTAAAAAATCCTATGGTGTGCCAACTGAAAAAGAAATGCTCCACCCACCCACAGCACAAACGCAAAGCATCGCCATAGTTGACCGTGAAGCCAAACATTTGGCAAAAGTTTACGACCAGCGTCGCCTGAAAAACCCAAGTATGATGAGCGAACGGCAGAAAATCCGCCGACTCAAAGTGGCTTTGCGAGATATGGAAATCGCTCGCCGCACCCGCCATTATCTGGAAGCGATGCTGGGGCTTCCTAACGCCACCGAGCCAGAGCAAGCACAGTGGCTAGAATGGGTGGCACGCTACGCCGACCATATTGACCCAACAGTTGATTATAAAATGGACACGCCGATTAGCCACAACCCCAACGCCAAGGTGCTATATAAATTCACAGCACAGGGGTTCGTTGATGATTGAAATGGCAAAAATCTTCTGATGGTTATCAGCTATTGCAAAATCAGCCCCAAAATAAATCACTTCTTCTTTGATGAACGGCGAATTCTCTTAGGCAATCGCTCTTCATCCAGTTGCAGCCCTACTTCATCATTTTTAACATCCGCAAGTTCAGCAATGCGTGAAGTCATACCGAGCAAAAAAAGCACTGTTGCATAAATTCCCAGCGAAACACCTGCATTCCCCTTTTCTACCTTGCCCAGCGTAGTGCGTGTTATCATCGCTCTTTCTGCCATAAGCGTGGTTGGAATACGGCGACGCAAGCGAGCGGTGCGAATATCATCGCCTAGCTTGGCGAGGGCTCGCTGAACTGGTAGTGGCATAGGTGGGTTGATACGCATATAATCATTTAATGTATATTAAAATGGACATTGTATAGCTTTATGTGCAAAATAATAAGCATTATGCAATAAAAACACAAACAGAATGTCAGATGTTTTTACTGTAAAAATTAGTATCACTGGCTCACCCAATGCTCTGATAAAATTTCAGCCTGTTCAAGCACGGTTTGGGTTGCTTTTTCTTCTAAATCTGGTGGGTAGCCATATTTGCGAAGGATGCGTTTTACGGTAACACGAATTTTTGCCCGAACGCCTTCTTTAACTGTCCAATCTATAGTTGTGCTGCTCTTAACCGCCTGAACTAACTCACGGGCAATTTGTCGCAGTTGGTCATCTCCAAGCACATCTTTTGCACTGCTGTTTTCGGCAAGGGCATCGTAGAACGCATCTTCGTCATCATTAAGCCCCAGCTCTTCGCCTCGGCTTTTTGCCACTTTCATTTCTTTTGCGATTTGAATAAGTTCTTCAATAATTTGGGCGGCTTCAACTAACCTGCCTTGATATTTTTTGATGGTGTTTTCCAGCATCTCGGAAAAATTCCGTGCTTGTACAACATTTTTCTTTGAGCGACTCTTAATCTCATCACGGAGCATTTTCTTGAGCATTTCTAGAGCAAGGTTCTTTTTCTCCATGCCGCGCACTTCGGCAAGAAACTCATCAGAAAGTATGGATATGTCAGGAGTTTTTAATCCTGCTGCGGCGAAAATATCTACCATTTCGGTAGATGACACTGCTCGCGACACAAGCTGTTGGACAGCAGTATCTAGCTCTTCTGCACTTTTACTGCTGCCTGTAGTTGATTTGGCAAAAGCTGTCCGAATATTTTGGAAAAAGCCCACTTCATCACGAATTTCAGTTGCTTCATCACTTGCTGCCGCTAGTGCAAATGCTTTGGAAAGGTCAAGACATGCCTGCATGAAGCGTTCTCGCCCATTTTCTTGTGAAAGCACATGCTCCATCGCAGCGGGAATAACTCGCAGCCTATCTGCTGGTGAGCCAATTATTGCAACGATGTAATCAAAACCATGAAAAACTTGCTTGGTAACTTCATATTTTTCTAACAATAATGCAATAGCATCTTCTTGTGGCACACCTGCCTCGCAGCGGTCTCTTTCCGTATAGTTTGAAAGAGCCTTTTTCAGGCTATCGGCAATACCAAGATAATCAACAATTAAGCCCGCAGGTTTGTTTTTGAATACTCGGTTCACACGGGCGATTGCCTGCATCAAACCATGCCCTTGCATGGGCTTATCAATATACATGGTGTGCATACATGGCGCATCAAACCCTGTAAGCCACATATCACGAACAATCACTAATTTTAGCGGGTCGTTTTCGTCTTTAGCACGCTTGGCTAGTTTATCACGCCCTGCTTTATTTCGCACATGTGGTTGAAAATTTTCAGGGTCACTAGCAGAACCAGTCATAACAACTTTGATAAATCCCTTATCTTCATCATCGCTATGCCAATCAGGACGCAGCCTAACGATAGCATCATAAAGCTGAACGCAGATACGGCGACTCATGCACACAATCATGCCCTTGCCACCTTCACCAACTATGGCGGCCATACCTTCACGCCGTCGTTCGAAATGTTCCACAATATCTCGGGCTATTAGCTCAACTCGTTTTTCTGCACCAACCAGAGCTTCTAACCTTGCCCACCTGCTTTTGAGTTTGTCTTTGCGGTTTAGTTCTTCACCTTCGGTTACTTCTTCAAATTCTGCGTCTAGGTGCGGTTGTTCCTCTTGGTTAAGCTCAATTTTTGCCAAACGGCTTTCATAATAAATCCGCACAGTTGCGCCATCTTCCACCGCTTGCTGGATGTCATAAGTATGGATATTTTCACCAAACACAGCGTAGGTGTCTTTATCGGAAAGCTCAATCGGTGTTCCTGTAAATCCGATAAATGAAGCCTGTGGCAAACCATCACGCATATGACGAGCAAAACCATCAATAAAATCATATTGGCTGCGGTGCGCTTCGTCCGCAATCACCACGATATTTCGCCGATCAGAAAGCAGCGGATAAGCTTCACCTTTTTCAGGGGCAAATTTTTGAATGGTGGTAAAAATCACTCCGCCAGATGCCACACTCAGCAATTCTTGCAAATGCTTTCTATCTCGAGCTTGCACAGGTGTTTGGCGTAGCAAATCCTTGCAGATAGAGAATGTGCCAAAAAGCTGGTCATCTAAATCATTGCGATCCGTAAGGATAATCAGGGTTGGGTTTTGCATCGCAGGGGCTTGCACAATTTTTCCCGCATAAAACGCCATAGATAGGCTTTTGCCCGAACCTTGCGTATGCCAAATAACCCCAGCTCGTTTATTGCCACGAGGGCTTGCTGCCTGCACAGTGCATTCCACCGCCTTATTAACCGCATGATATTGGTGATAAGCCGCAATTTTTTTGATAATTCTGCCAGAATCCACCTCAAAAACGACAAAATTCTGCACCATATCCAGCAAAATCTGCGGTGCAAACATGCCCTTAATCAAAGTTTCCAATTCCGCTGAGCCTTTGGGGGCGATAACCACCCCATCAATAGTTCGCCATGGGGCAAACCGTTCACGATTAGCGGTGAGCGAGCCTGCCCGTGCCTCAATCCCATCGGATATAACCAATAATTCGTTGGTGCGAAATAGTGAGGGAATTTCTTTTTTATAAGTCTGCAACTGGTTATACGCACCGTAAGTGGTAGTGTTTTCATTGGCGGCATTTTTAAGCTCAATCACCGCCAGTGGCAAACCATTGATAAAAATGATAATATCTGGTCTTCGGTTATTCTTATTTTCAATGATGGTAAACTGATTCACCGCCAAAAAACTATTGGCTTTGGGATTCGCAAAATCCACCAGCCATACCTTATCCCCAGCAATGCTGCCATCAGGGCGGTTATATTCCACATCCACCCCATCCACCAACAGGCGGTGAAACAAGCGGTTATCCTCCAGCAATTCAGGCGCAGCCGAGCGAGTCGCCTTGCGAAACGCATCATCTAGCGCATCCGCAGGAATTTTAGGGTTTATTCTCGCAAGTGCCGAACGCAACTCCTCTTCCAAAATCACCTGTGAATAATCATCCGCACCAGTAAGTGGGTTCACCCGTGGCAAAACGCTTCCATGTTTATAACCATAGCCCAACTCGCCCAGCCACTCTAGGGCAGCTTGTTCCACTATGTTTTCGTTGAAGCTTTGATTTCTCATGCCGCCAACTCCACTCTTACCTGTTCACGACTACTCCACAGAACTGGCTTTATGTCATAATTCAATAAGGCATCTGTGACGCTACTGGAAACATTGCGATCATTGTCATTTACGAAGGCATATGCTTTAGAGTTTTCTGGTCTTTGCTCTCTGGTATCTAGCCAATCCATAATAATAGCATCAGCACTATTCTTAACTGGATTATTTATTGTTTTAATAATTCTCTCAGGTGCGGACATTGATTTAGTAATTAAAAAATCAAATTTTCTTGCAAAACCAGACTTTCCTATAAATGAAATCTGCTCAGAGTATCTTATATTAGAAATATCAAGCCATCCCCTTACATCTTCAAAAAATAAGCTAGAAACATGCGGTTCTGCCAAATAGAACATATCATTAACGGCAAGAATTGCCTGAACAAGATTATGTTTCTTGAGTGCAAAATTATCTTGATTTGCTTTTACCTGCAAAGCATTGCTTTCATATGCAACTCCATAACCATTTAGCGTCATTTGTAATAATTTTTGTCGTTTGGGGCTATCTAGTATGCAGCCTTCTTGAGCTAGCCCACCAATTGTTGCTCCATCATCAGTTAGCAAAAAACCATCGTCATGTTTTTTTAAATAAATTTGCACATAATCATTATTCCTATCTAAGTATGGAGTAGTAATTTCTGACCATTGATTTATTTTTTTCCAGACAGTTTTATCTCTTAGCCATGTATAATAAGTGTCAAGAAGGTATTTTATATCGCTCATGAGAATAAACTCCTTTTTATGTTTGGAAGCTGAACAATATTGCAAAAGAGCATAAATTCTTCTAGGGTTTTAAACGCGTCATCAAGATTTGAAAATTTTTCATCTGGAATCTCAAAAGCCCACTTCAAACCATACCCTTCACGATATAGGTGTAAGTGACGCACTCCTATTTCTTGACCATCAGGATTGCGATGTGTTGGACCATCAAGATCAAGTCTTGCCAAACCAACAACTTTTCTACCTCTAAAATGATGGTTACGCTTAGACAAATTTATAGTATGCCTCGTATAGTTTAGCACGAATTCTTCACGCCCATTTCTAGATATGAAATTTAAATCAATAGAACCACCAAGATCAGGCAAATCTATTTCTAAATTAGCAGCTGAAATTTTTTCCATAGCAAGAAGTGCATCACCCTCAGCTTGTGTCAACAATAACTCAGCCATTTAAATCCTCCTTGATTATTTTGCCAGCATCCCCAACCCTTAATTCGCCAGAGATAAGTTTTGGCAGGATTGTGTCGCGAAGTTGGGATAGAATTTGATTTTCAACGCCACACTGTAAACGCCTATTTAATAATGGTTGCAAAATAACATCTGCTGCTTTCATAAAATCAACATCTGGCAGCAAAACCTTTGCTTGTTTTAGGTGCATACGCTGTATATGCCCCATTGTAGTAGCCTTTGACGCTGCAATCTTCTGAAACCAAGGCAGATGGTGTTCTACCCAATAATAGTGAAACCATTTTGGATTAGCTGAAGTAACCTTAAATAGATGTTGGTTAAGCGCACCTTGCCCGCCAGTCCATAATACCTGAGTTAGGCTGCCAGACCATGAAAATAAAACATCACCATCGTTTACAATATATTCTTTAGCAACATCAAGAGATGCTTTGTTACTATTATTTGTTATGCCCTGACGCAATTCTGCAATTTTTATTACTGGTAAAAAATCATCATTCTTTGCGGGATATTTTTGTAAAGCTAACCCATTCAGAAAGTTAGCGACCTCATCAAGCGATTTCACCTCCCAACCTTCGGGGATTTGACCGAGGGGGGAATTGGTGAAGCTACTCGGGAAAAGGGCGGCGATTTCTTCGGATAAGCCGCAACCCTCACCCTGACCCTCTCCCAAGGGGAGAGGGGAAGAAAGAAGGCGACCTTCCATTTTTGCCCGCCCAATCTTATTTTTTACTGGTTCAAAATCTACAAACCAGCTTTTGAACAAAGCCCTTGCGGTTTGCTCTAGCGTTTCGTTCATCTGGCGGTTTAGCTCTATTTTATCATCAAGAGCCGACAAAACCCCCGCTATGGCTTTTTGTTCGGCAAGTGGTGGTAACCCAACGGTTATATGTTCAAACGCTGATGTTGGAACTCGTTGCCTCCCAGATGAACCTGTCATTTGACTGATAGCAAATTCTCTAACCTCTGGCGAATTAACAAGATAGTAAATGAAATTGCTGTTACTAATATCAGGACGACCTCTAAAAATAATAAATTCTGTTGAGCCATGAGCTACTTCAAATTCAGTGCGTCCACTAAACATGGCAACTTTGCCATTTTCTAGACAAGGGGTTATTCTAGCAAATAATGTGTCCCCATTTTCAAATTTAGAGCCACCTCCAGAAAAAGCTCTAAGTTCAGAAAATTTCACCGTTTTCTTGCCTTGCTCTATAGCTGCCATATCAACAAAAGGATATAAAGTTTCCTTTTTTAATTTAACTTGAGGGTTTACTATCGCTGCATCTGATAGTTTTACTTTTTTCCACCCATTCATTACGCATCACCCTTTTTCTTTTGGGGTTTTCCTTTGTTCAGCTTGGTTTCTATCTGCTCTAATTTTTCTAAACTTTGCTCAAAATGCACCTCTGCGGCGGTTTTTTCTGCTAATTGCTGTTTTTTGAATTTTGCAAATTCATCATTAACATGAGCGAGGGCAGCATCGTTTGATATTTTGCCTGCATGGGTGAGAATATCCATATCGCTTAAACGCAGGAAATCGTCTAATTTCTTTATCCAATCCTGCATATACATTTTGCGTTGGTTTTTTGCTTGCAGCTCAGCAAATTCTAAATAAAAAGAAACAATGCGATTTAGCGTGTCTAGCTCTTCTTCGCTTAAATAATTTTTGGCGATTTGTGCTTCTGTGCGTTTGGGAGTTTTTCCTGCACAATGTGTCATGCCCATATTGGGCTTACTCGCATCTGCCCGCAGTTTCATAAGTTCCGCTGCGGTGTGTCCATGCGCTGCCCAGTGCATTTTGTTTTGCACTATCTTAAAGAAATTCTGCGAGGTTTCTATATTCGGGTCATAGTCAATGCTAGTGGCGTATATATCCAACACTTTTTTCCAAAATACTTTCTCGGAAGAGCGAATATCCCGAATGCGTGATAGTAATTCCTCAAAATATTTGCCATCGCCCGCTTGTTTCAAGCGTTCATCGTCCATGGTAAAGCCTTTGATTAGATATTCCCGCAAACGCCCAGTTGCCCAAATCCGAAATTGCGTGCCACGATGCGACTTTACTCGGTAACCAACGGATATGATTACATCTAGGTTATAGTAATCAACTTGGTAAGTTTTGCCGTCTGTGGCAGTTGTTGCATAATTTGCAACAACTGAATTGGGGTTTAGCTCCCCCTCTTCAAAAACATTGGAAATATGGCGAGAAATTACCGACTTATCTCTTTGAAATAATTCTGCCATTTGGTTTAGGGATAGCCAAACTGTTTCATCAACAAACCGCACTTGCACACGGGTTTGTCCATCTTCTGTCTGATAAAATAAAAAATCACCATTATTTGGTATAATAGGCAAATTGTCGCTCATAACACAAACCCCACCCGTGCTAGTTGTTTTTTAATCTCCGCATCCATCGCTTGCGACTGCTGCATTTGCTGGGCAAGCTGGGTGGTTAGGCGTGCCATTTTCTCGGCGAATGCTTCGCCGTCATCTTCTTGTTCTTCTGCGCCAACATAGCGTCCTGGAGTGAGGACATAGCCATGCTCTTTCACTTCCTCAATCTTGGTGGATTTGCAAAAACCCGCTATGTCTTGATAGCCATTTTTGAAGGCTTCGTGTTCCACTGGCTCGCCACGCCAAGCATGATAGCAATCGGCGATATATTGAATATCTTTTTGTGGGTCTAAGGCTTTGTGGGTGCGGTCTTCCATAAATCCTAGTTTGCGGGCATCTATAAACAAAATCTCCCCACGGCGATCTCGCAATTTGCCTTTTGCCACCAGCCCGTTGCTGCGGTCTTTGGCTAAAAACCATAGGCATACGGGAATTTGCGTGGAATAAAATAGCTGCCCTGGTAGTGCCACCATGCAATCTACCACATTAGTTTCAATCAGGTTTTTGCGGATTTCACCTTCGCCGCCACTGTTAGAACTCATTGAACCATTCGCCAGCACAAAACCCGCAAACCCACGAGGGCTTAAATGATGCACCATGTGCTGCACCCATGCAAAGTTGGCATTGCCAGTGGGTGGTGTGCCATATTGCCAGCGAACATCTTCCCGCAGGCGGTCACCGCCCCAATCGGAAATGTTAAAGGGTGGGTTGGCGATGATATAATCCGCCTTTAAGTCTTTATGGACATTATTGTGAAAGGTGTCTTCGTTTTTTGCGCCGATATTATTTTCTATCCCACGAATAGCGAGGTTCATTTTGCATAACCGCCATGTGGTAAAGTTGGATTCCTGCCCATAGACTGAAATATCACCCACACGCCCGCCGTGTTCTTCCACGAATTTTTCAGACTGCACGAACATACCGCCCGAACCACAGCAAGGGTCATAAATCCGCCCTTTATATGGCTCTAACATTTCCACCAGCAATTGCACCACTGATTGCGGGGTATAAAATTCACCGCCACCTTTGCCCTCAGCACTTGCAAAGCGGGAAAGGAAATATTCATAAACCCGACCGAGAGTGTCTTTACTCATACGGCGGTCATCGCCCATACCAATTTTGCTGATTAAATCTATCAACTCACCAAGGCGAGTTTTGTCTAAAGCTGGGCGGGCGTAGTCCTTAGGTAAGACACCTTTTAAGGCAGAATTTTCCGCTTCAATTGCCGTCATTGCCTCATCAATAAATTTGCCAATTTGCGGAGTTTTTGCTTGGGCTTGAATAAATTTCCAGCGTGCATCTTTTGGCACCCAAAACACATTATCCGCCAGATATTCGTCACGGTCTTCTGGATTTGCTCCAGCTTCCTTGGATAGTTCAGTGTGTTTTTCCTCAAAGGCATCTGAAATATATTTCAAAAATATAAGCCCAAGTGCAACATGCTTATATTCCGCAGGATCCATATGCCCACGCATTTTATCCGCCGTCGCCCAAAGCTGGGCTTCAAAGCCAACATTGCTGCTATTACTTGTTTGTTTTGCTGGTTTTGCCATTTTTAATCATTTCCATCTTTGATTGAGAGTTTCTTGCCTTCAAGATTGCGGTCTAAAAAATCTGTGATGGCGTTGCGAATTATCCAAGCGACAGAAACATCATTTGCTTCAGCTAATTTTGTAAGCTGCAAATGGCGTTTTTCTGGTAAAATTACAGAGGTGCGTACAACTTTGTTTTTTGCTGCGGACATAATTAATCCTTTTTGGTTATATAACATGGTGCATCATGCACCATTAATGCAAAAAGTAAAAGTTAAATTTGCAGATTAAAACGCCCGCAACCACTCCTCTAGCTTGCGCGTTGCAAATTATAGGTGAGGATGTCTTTCTTCATTTGCTCACGGCAGGTTTTTAGTGGTTCGCTTAGGTAGTTTACATATTGTGCTGATGGTTTAGATGGTTGGGGGAGTATGCGGTGCAAAGCAAAAATTTATTAAATAGAAATTCACAAGATATTTGACTTCAAGCTTGCATAGGTTATCGTGAATTTTGAGGGGGTCGAAAATCTCCGTAAACTGCGATAATTTTTTAAGTGGGCTCGTATCCAAAGCTCCGCTTCTGTACGCTTACGCGTCGGGAGTGGGCCGAACGCAATACCCGTAAGGGAAATAAGCCTGCGCCCGTTTACGGCGATTTTCGACTCCCGACACCAGTACCTCTGGTGTATCCAACAATCCGTTTGGTAAATCCGCATAGCAACCCCAGCTATGCAGATTTACCAATACCGACAAGGGAGCGTAAAAATGAGCCAAGAAAAACCCAACAATTTACTATTTGACGAGTGGTGCAAAGCCGAAAGCAATTCTCATTTTGTGCTAAATCAAGTAGCCGATGACATGCTCCACCCCAGCTACATTGAGGCTGCCAAGCAATCTTGCTAAAACTAAAAATCGCCTGTCATTTTGATGATTTTTCCAAAGAAGCACTAGACCCCGCCAACACCATGGTCGCCCCTCGTGCAATCATCTCCGCCCTGCATGATTTGGAGAACATTGTGATTGCCAACTTTGGTGCGGATGGCATCAAAAAACAAGATGACGAGCTAAACGCTTTGGCAGGAAAATAGCTTTGGCTGGCAAGGAATTAACCACCTGTAAAACAATTAAAAACACCCTTGATTGCAGGTGCAGGGTTGTTATCCATAAAAGCGGTTAAGCAACTGTTTTTATCGAGAAAATATGCAAGAGGTGATGGATAGGGCAAAGGAAAAGGTGGCTAAAATTGCTGCGCTTAATGATCGGTTTCGGCAGACATTTTGGGGTGGGCAGGTGATGATGACGCAGGGGGTTCAGGAACTTCCCGAGGAGATGCAGGCAAAATTGTTCCGTGCCGTTTCGGAATTTGATGATTTTAGCGACGACAACGACCCGCATGGTGAGCATGATTTTGGGCGAATTATGCTGAATGGGAAGGTGTTTTTCTGGAAAATGGACTATTTTGACCACAGTTTGCGCTTCGGAGCTGATGACCCATCCGACAATCGCAACACAACACGAGTGCTGACGATAATGCTGGCTAGCGAATACGGACCTAACAACGAAAATCTGGTGCGTGGCATTTCGTTTTTGCTGCTGGTTGATATGTGGCAGAACGCCAGCAAAACCGCCACTACCTCAAACATAAAACGAAACGAAATGCACTTTTTTATGCTGCCGCTGGCGAAATGGCGGGCGTAGCGTCCCCGTATAGAAACTTTTCGGGAAGGACCCAAAGTCTTAAAAAACGAAATGGTTTAGGCTTTATCCACAGGTTTCTGGCTCTCTATTTAAGGTTAGTTTTAGTTATATTTTTGGTTTTAGTTCTAGTTGCCCTATCACATCGCTAAGTTGGCGTGGTTGCCCACTTAGGCGAGGTTGGCAGGTGGCGGAATTAGGCACATCCGCTAGGGCGGTCGCTTGAGAGCTTTTCCACTTTTCTGCGGTTTTCAAGCCACCAACTTTGCCATTTTCTGCATTCTTTTTGCTAATTTCACAGACTTTTTGATAGTCTTTTTGCAAGCGTTTTTGAGTGATTATTCCTTCATCAAAAATCAGATAATCGGCAAGTTTTCGCTTTATTTTTTGCCAACGCTTAGCAGAAATTCTGAGCAATCTTGCAACTTCTTTATCATTATTTTTGATGCAACCTCCTTTTATCCACATGTGATCCATCAGCAGCCGATATGCACCTTGTTCCTCCAGAGTCAGGTTTGCGGTATCGGCAATATGGGCATCAGGATACCATTGTTGCATAGGAATTTTACTCATGACTATACCTCTTGGTATATGTTGGCGGAGGAAGCCAGAATTTAGCGTTTCGCATTTTGCTCCTCCATCCACAGGAAGAACGCAGCTTCATCAATCAACACCCGCCGACCGCAACGGCGGATGACTTTTTCAAAACCATTATCCTTGGCAAAAAAGATTAGGTGACGCAGCCCACCAGTTGGCGGCCATTGATGATGCTCATTCCATTTGGTAACAGGGATGAGGCGGGTTTGTGGTTTTGCTGATTCTATAGTTTCCATTATCATTGCTCCGTGATGTTTTGTGTAAAATCTAGCATTATTGCCAGATACGGAGCAATTTACTGCTGAATAACAATAATAATATCCGCTACACGCACCACTTGCGAGGAACATATATTTTTACCCAGCAATTACTTTTGCTTACGGGGTCTGCCAACTTTATTTTCTGGCTTGCGTGGGTCAACTTCTGCCACCCATTTGCGGACTGTTTCAGGCAGGTAATGCTGACCATCCGTTATGCCGAGATTATAAACCGCTTCGTCAGCAGCAACATCGGTAATCGTCATTTCTGGATTTAGCTTCCACAAATAGCGAGCAACCGCCTTACAGCGTTCTTTTGCGAGCTGTTCTGTGCGGGGTGCTTTCTCCTTAGTTTGTGGCATTTTCTTATCAATTTGTTCCAACCTACTGGTAATCAGTCGTAGTGCTTGCCACACATCAGCCGATTGCTCATTTTGAAAATCGTTATTTTGGCTAATGGTTGGGGTGTCATCGTCTTTGGAAAGTATCAGTTCTGCAATCATCTCAAATAGGAAATCCTGATATGTTTTTTCGTCTTTTTCCGCCCGTTCTCTTCTTTGGCGCAAATACCGATCAACCCTTTCAAGAGTCATAGAGTTAGCATCAAGCAAGATTTCTTCATGTTCTGTCATGCTAATTACCCAAAAATTTTCTGGTTCATTTTTGTAACCACGCCCGCCGTATGTACTTCAGAAAGGTGGGCATAGCGTTTGACCATGGCGAGGGTTTTATGCCCCAGTACCTCGGCGATTTCGTTGGTGGATGCACCGTTCATGGCGAGGTAACTTGCGGCACTGTGGCGTAGGTCATGAAAGCGAAAATCTTTGATGCCCGCCTTCTCAATAGCATCCAACCACGCAAATCTGCTAAGCACTGGTTTGCTAGCGTCACGGGGAGAAGGAAACACCAGCGAATTTTCCACATTTCGTTTTTGGTATAGATTTTCCATTACTTCCAACGCATGGTGTGCGAGTGGCAGAACTCGGCGTTCTTTATTTTTCGTGTCATGCAACACAATCGCTTGGCGGGTGAAATCCACCTGATGCCAATGCAGAGAAATCAGCTCGCCATGCCGTGCGCCAGTGGAAAGTGCCAGCACCACCAACGGATAAAGAAAGTCGCTGGTGGAATTTTTGCAGGCATTTAGCAATTTAACCCTCTCAGAATCATCCAAAAATCGCACTCGCCCGCGTGGTTCGGGAAGTTTTGCGATATTTTTCATTGGGTGGGCGGGCAGCCATTCCCATTCATTCACCGCAACACTAAGTGCATGACTCAACACGCCCATATAACGATTAACCGTGGCAGGTGCGCGTTGTTCCACATTGATGCCCGTTTTGATGAGTTTTTCCCGCTGTTCAAGAATCAGGGTTTTGCTTAAATCGGAAAGCAGATAAACGCCAATTTGCTGCTCCCACCACTGCAAATAATAGCCAACATCCAGCACTCGTTTTTTATTGCTGGTGTTTTGATGCTCCAAATAGCGTTTGATAAGGTCAGCAACTGTGTGCTTTTTCGCAGCCGTATTCTTAAAATATCGCCCCTCACGGATGGCAGTTTCAGTTTGTGCTGCCCAGTTTTTAGCATCAGTTTTGCGTTCAAAAGTGGCGGATTGAGTCGGAAATCCACGAATGCGAATCTTTACGCGGTAAGAAATTTTCCCGTCAGCAGTTTCCCTAGTTTCAATCGTCGCCATTCCACCCGCCTTTCCTGACAAAAGACTACAAAACATGGCAGCATTTAGCAATAGTGTAGTGAAAAAATAGTTATGATATTTGTAAATAGCCCTGAGCTATCAAATGGTTGAGGTGGATAGTATCAGTGTGGGACAGTTAATTTTATTTTGATTGGATTTTTCTCGCTCGTATTTAGCTCATTAGAATTAGAAGAATGCCAGCTGCAAGACCAATACCACCAGACCAAACTGCAAACTTAAGGGTGTTGAACTTCCCATTACATACCCTTGCCAATTCATACACATGGCGCAATTTTTCAATAACAATGTCCTGATCTTTTTTGCGTAGCACATCTGCAAGATAGTCGTTGCATGTTTCATGCTCTGCAATGCTTGCAAAATAAACAATGCCCTTCTTTGATCCTTTTAATCTAGGAATGATGGTCAAAAGAGAAAAGAATATGCAGACAGAAAGACCGATTATTGCAATCAATGTGAGTATATCGGCCGAACGCCATTCGGCTGCTTTGATTGACCAGAAAACCGTAAATATCTTTTGAGTGTTCATCCATGCAAGAAACGCGGATGCGAACGCTATGTACCATTGAGCCTTATTATCTGCGATGCTGATAAATTCACGAATGTATTTGTGAGTTTCACACGCAAATTGCCACTGAATTTTGTCGGTGGGTTGAAAGGGAGAATGCGATAGCTTTGCGTCTTGGGGCGCATCGGTGTTAACCGCACCCGACACTATGTTAGCTGGCTGATCTAAACCTGGCAGTGATATTTCTTCGCCTGTTGTTGTTTGTGTGTTTTGTGTGCTCATATTAGTTTTGCCCACCTCCCAGTATACATGTAAATTGGATAGGGTGAGCCATTCGCTCTATATGTCCATCCGCTATTGATTGGAAGAACTTGCATATATTGGATTTGCCAGTCAATTGGCAGCTTTTGCTTTGCAAATTCTCCCATGATAATTTGATCTTCTTTGGCAAACTTCAGCATTTTAGAGGCAAAGTTAGCGGTTGTGCCAATAGCGGCGTGCGATGAAAACCTACGAGCAGCACCAATTCTAGCAATGGTTATGTTGCCATAATCCATGGACACTCTGAACTGAATTTCAGGAGAATTACTGGCTTTAATGACAGGGTTTATCAGATGAAATGTTGCCGCCTGCATTGTAAGCGCACAACTAACAGCTTTTTGCACAGATGAAGTTCCAGTCGTACCTGCATCATCTGCAAAATAAACCATCAAGCCATCGCCAGTATTTTTCTCAACCGTTCCGCCATGTTCTTCGGCCACTCTAATCATCTCGCTAAAAAACAGGGCAAGTACACGCAACATTAAATCCTGCTCGACTGGTGTGTCCATAGGGCGGTTTGAGAATCCGCAAATGTCTATAAACATTACGCACGCTGATAATCTTCTGCCTTCGCCAATCGTTAGTGGACTTGTAGATTCAGGATCAGGAAAATCTCTTCCGTCTTTTGTAAATGGACGGAGCTGTAAGCGTTGCACCATATTAGCAACGCGCTCTCTTTGTTGTTGCCAGTAGTCTGAACTTAAACCATTAAAATTAGCGTTTGCCACTTAGCATCCCATTTTTTGTTATGAGATCACCATCCCATAGAACTTTATTTAAGTCATGTAGTTTGTAGCATTTCGCCACCTGTTGTTTTGAACTGTCCCAGAATTGTCCCACGGGGGATTTTCGCTACCCGAAAGGGGGGTGGCGGAGGACATAACCTACACCGTTTTAGTGTCTCCGATATAGCAAATCCAACGCTTTTGAAAAGCAAAACAACTGATTAGTTGTTCAAAGTATGCACCGTCTCTACCAGTAGAATCATTGAAGTAGTTAGGCGGCAACGGCAAGCGTAATTCCATCATTCTGGCAAAGGACCATACCGTCATAATGCTTGTCATCGACTTCTTTCACGAAGTCCAATACCAAGCTAACGCTTTCGGCCATTTCTGCGGCATCAAGGCCAGAACCTACAAGAAACCCATCGACACCACCGTGAGAGCCGAAATTTATCACTCTGAATGTCGCATGCTGCAAAGCCATATTGATTTTGCAATCATCTACAGCTTTCTTCCATCTTTTTTCAAAATTATTTTCATGCGGATGCTTGAACCCTAAGAAAGCCTCCATCAGTTTTCGAGAGCAGTTCATCAAGCTGTAAAGCCTGTCGAATGCCAGCGCATCTCCGTTTCCTATCTCTTTGGCTGCGGCATAAATCTGGGAGAAAAGGTAATTATACTCTGAGAAGTATTTTGTTTTTGTTTCTTCCATTTCAACGATCTTAGAAAACCCAAGATCGCTATCCGGGTTGGTAAAGCGGTGGACTTCATAGTGGCCGTAAGCTGGACCACGAAAATGCCGCATCAGCAGTACAAAAAACGAATGGCTGTGCGTCATTAAGAAAAGCTGGCTGACCTGAGATTCAAGCGACCTGACTAGACCATAGATGAAATAGCAGGCCGTCGCATCGAGACTCGATATTGGATCATCGATAACGATAATGCTTTCTGCCAGGTTGAATGCTTCCTGTCGCAGTGAGGCGATAAAATGCGCAAACGCGATAGCGGTTTTTTCCCCTTCGCTAAGGCGTTTTGCCGCAGCACCTCCGCGTTTTAGCATATAAGCTTGTTGCTTGGCATCATAGTCGAGCTTGATGTGCGTATGCCCCATCTGGCGCAGCAAATTGTTGATGAATTCTGCTGCCTGGTGCGAACTGCTAATTTGCCCTTTGAGCGTTGTTCGTTGCCCTACTTTTTCTTTCAAGGATGCGGCTGCTTGGGCGTGAGTTTCCTGTGCTTTTTGCGAAGCCTCCGCACGCGCTACATAATCATCCTTCTGCTGTAAGGCCAAATGCAATTCGATCTCTCGCTGCGCCGCTTTTTTCGTGGCACCAAAATTTTGCAGGTATTCGTTATGCTTGGCGCGCACCTTGTTAATTTCTGCGACAGCAGACTGATGCGCATTCACCAATTCATCCCAGGTTTGCGCACCAATATTGTCGCATTCCGCCTTATAGTCGGCGTATAAATCTTTTTCCTTTGCTTCAATCGCTACCGACAATTTCTTTACCGCATCATGAATCTGCATCCGTTGCTTTTTCAGGGTTGTGAGGGCCGCGCTATTTTCGGTGGCGAAATCCTCCGCGAGCTGGGTATTTTCTACTTTGTCATCCAGCGAATTCACTAGCTGCGTTAACTCGGCTGTTTTCGTCTGCAGCTTTGCTACGAATTGCTTTTGGCTATCATCAAAGAATTTCTTTAGGTCGGATAAGCGATCTTCCGTTAGTGTCGGCTGTTTGCAAAATTTGCATTCGCCTGATTCATGGTGATGCTTCAACCCTTCTTCGACCCATTTTTTGAGCGCAGGACTTTGCATCAATTCGTCAATCGTAATGGTCGGCGTGAGTTTTTCTTCCAGCAAGCTCTTCACCGATTCGCTAAGAATTTTCAAATTCAGCGGCCGCGGCGAATATTGGGGGGCTTCCGATCCTGCCGAGCTGGCATTGGCTATGGCGATTTTTGCCTTGTATTCTTCATCCGATAAATCGGTCGCGGCCAATTTGCCATCGACTATTTCCTGCAAATCTTTGCCGAGCTGGGTTTTCTGATATTGGCTTTGCGGATATCCCAGTGCATTGCGTATGATTTTAGAATGATTGATTAGCAGCTGGTCTAAGTTATTTGCCGTTTTACCTACGTTAGCTTCATATTCCGGCACATCCTTTTCCAACTGCCCGATATCCTTATCCAGCGTGTTGATCGAATTCTGAATTTCGATATCCACTTTGCCAAGCCACAATAGGTTGGTCGCGTGGCCACCATCCCAAAAGAGATTATTTTTGATGTAGTAGGTATTAAAGACTTTGATGCGCCCAGCAATAGCGTTTAGATCGGAAGTTTTGCTCTGGCTTGTGGTAATTTCCATCGAAGGCGGCTTTGCGAAATCTGTAGGAAACTTGCCGTCTTCAAAACACTGGAAGAAATGGGAAAGCGTCGTTTTCCCTGAACCATTTTTTCCGTAAAACAGATTATTCTTCCGAAATTCAGGCAGCCCGATCGACCACGAAAAATTTTCGAAGGAGCCGAAGTCTTTTAGTACATTTATCTTTTTTACGAATGCCCCTGCCATGCCAATCCATCGCTGTTAATAGTGTAATCATAGTATAAAAGCTGCATAATTCCATCAAATTAGATGCTAACATGATGATTTGATTCCCAGATCATCTCTACACCAAGCAATATGTTTTGATTATAAAAAAGTGCGCCGAAATTTCTTCCGACGCACCTTTGAATAACTAAATCCGCAGCACTGGTGCCGGGAGTTAGAATCGCCTAAACACGGGCGCAGGTTTATTCCTTCCTTTCGGAAGTGTTTTATTCACCCACTCCCGACGCATACGCGTGCGGAAGTAGGGCTTGCTGAAACGAGCCTACAAATAATCGCTGTGTTTAGGGGATTCTAGCCCCCTCAGAAGATAAGATACGGCTTCAAGCCTTTGATGTCAAAACATTCGCCAGTTAGGCAGCGACATTTTCGGTCACAAAAATTTGTGACATTGTTTGTGCAAGGTGAATTTGCTGATGATTGATTTCTTGCTTACGAAGTTGCACCAATACATCACGCATGGCTTCTGTTAGGGCAAACTTCAGATCATGCTCTGTGAGCGCCTTCCCTCCGACATCGAGATGTAATTTCCCTTCGGCTAAGGATTCGATTTTACATAAAAGCACTTCACTCAGATGATTAAGTTCGTATGGGCTTAACCCACCAAAATGCTCGCTAAACTTGAGATAATTTCCAATCATATGCTGCTCCTTGTGGTAAGATGTTGTTCCCCTCTAGCAGGGAGCCACATAATACGCCCCAACGTCTTTGGTTGCAATTATATCATTGTGTTCCCTCTTGAGTTGAATCAACGTAAACCCTTGATCGTGTCAAATCGAGACCTCGTTCTGCTTCTTTTACTCTTCGTTCTGCAATTTCAACATGCGCCTCACGCATGGTTTTTATCAATATGTCTTTCAAGTTAATTGCCGTTAGCTGGTCTATTTTGGCAGAGTGAACTAATTCATGTTCGTTGAAATGTGTGCAAAAAATTTTACTGAAATAATCCAGCTCAAACGGACTTAGCCGTTCAAATGCCTCTATAAAACTCAGGAATCCTTCATCTTTCATATACTAATTCTTTTCTTGCCGATGTGATAATCCGCCATGCACCTGTCACAGCCAACCAACCGAGAATGGCGGCGACAATAATATCTGGCCAGCTGGTATTGGAGGCAAACACACCAGCGGCAGCGATCATTACCGCTATGTTGCCGATGGCATCGTTACGGCTGCAAATCCACACGGATTCACGATTGCTATCGCCTCCACGGTATTTGTAAAGTAGTACGGCACAGCCGACATTGACCGCCAGTGCAACAACGCTAATAGCGGCCATAATGAAGGGTTCTGGCAGTTCTGGCTGTAGCGCGTGGTGCAACGTCTCAAAGGCCACCCATAGCCCCACCAAGCCCAAAGAAACGCCCTTAAACATCGAGGCTTTGGCTTTCTGGCGTAGCGATAAATTCAGCACATAGAGGCTGATGCCGTAATTGGCGGCATCGGAAAAAAAATCCGCGCTATTGGCCAGCAGCGAAACGGAATGCGCGGCATAGCTCGCGATCATCTGCACAACGAACATCACCGCGTTGGCAATCAAACATATCCACAACACTTTACGATAAGCTGTGGATTGCTCTGTTTTTGCATCGCAATGATCGTGGCAGGAACTCATAGCTGATCTCTTTAATTAAGAATGCCGCATCTCTCCCACTATTTGTCCGATGAAAATGTGTGGATGTACCCATGCTGTTTATCAAAAAAAGCGTTAGTTGCCAGCGATGTAAAAACAATTACTGTAAAAAAGTAAGCGTATCTTAACATGCGGATTCTGAGTGGTGGATTTGTGTGCTGCATAATCTCCCTCATAATTGTTGTGTATGTATGCTCATTTCTTTTCATCTTTATGTTCGTGGCCATCGCCTTCTTTATGCTCATGTTCGGCTTCTTTTTTTGCTTTTTTGTCTTTGTGTTCACTCTCTTTGTGGTCGTGCTTTTCCACTTTTTTTCTATCTTCGGTTTTATGTTCACCGGCAATAGCGGGGGAGGCAGCGCCCAGCACTAGTACCAGGGCGGATGCTGTAACGAGGGATTTAAGGTTGGTCATAGAGGTTTCCTTTTGCGTTTGGTTAGTGATGAAGATGGTGATTGGTTGGTTCTTTGAAATCTTGCTCATCCCGATGGAACAGGCGGTAGAGTGCCGGAAGCACCAGCAGGGTAAGCAAGGTCGAGGAAATAATGCCGCCAATGACGACGGTGGCCAAAGGCCGCTGCACTTCCGAGCCTGCACCAACATTAAGTGCCATTGGAACGAAGCCTAGCGATGCTACCAGTGCCGTCATCAAAACTGGGCGGAGGCGGGTTAATGCGCCTTCGATAATGGCCTGGTCAATAGGCAAGCCTTCATCCAGCAGTTTGCGGATAAAGGATACCATCACCACGCCATTCAGCACGGCTACGCCAGAAAGCGCGATAAAGCCGACACCCGCCGAGATGGAAAGCGGAATATCGCGCAGTGCCAGAGCCATCACTCCGCCTGTCAATGCTAGCGGTACGCCAGAGAACACAATCAGCGCATCGCGGGTGGAACCAAACAGCGTGAATAACAGGCCGAAGATAAGCAGCAATGCCATCGGTACGACGATTTGCAGCCGCTTACTGGCTGAAATCAGCTGCTCGAAGGTGCCGCCATATTCCACCCAGTAACCTGCTGGCATTTCCACCTTGTCGCGCACAGATTGCTGTAGTTCAGTTACGAAAGAGCCAAGATCACGACCGCGCACGTTGGCCGTAACGACCACGCGGCGTTTTCCATTCTCGCGGCTGATCTGGTTCGGACCTGGTGCAATCTTGATGCTGGCCACTTCCGAAAGCGGCACATAACCGAACGGGTGTGGATCATCGGATGCCGCCACTGGCAACGGAATGGGAAGGCGTTTCAAGGCTTCCATGTCGGTGCGTAGGACTTCGGGCAAGCGAACTACCAAATCAAATCGGCGGTCGCCTTCAAAGATTTGGCCGACAGCTTTACCGCCCATCGCCACTTCCACCACATCCTGCACATCGGCGACATTCATGCCATAACGGTCAAGCGCGTCGCGGTCGGGGTGGATGCTGAGGACAGGCAAGCCTGTGATCTGCTCGGTCTTGGTATCCGCTGCACCTGGAATCGCACTGATAACGGCTTCAATTTTTTCCCCTGTTTCCAAAAGCACATTGAGATCATCACCGTAAACTTTCACGGCGACATCGCTACGCACACCAGAAATCAGCTCGTTAAAGC
>SXRF01000115.1 GCA_005792635.1 Rickettsiales bacterium | reverse complement strand
TCGGGTCGATCATGATAAATTTGCATTCATCAGGTGTTAGGCGGTAAAGTAGCGACATAATCATAGTGTTAATCGCCACCGATTTACCAGAGCCAGTCGTCCCAGCCACCAGCAAATGCGGCATCCGCGCCAGATCCACCATAATAGGCTCACCGCCAATATTTTTGCCAAGAGCTAGCGGCAATTTTGCTTCCGCATTAGCAAATTCAACGCTCTCTAGCATTTCGCGGAAATACACAGTTTCGCGGTAAGTGTTCGGCATTTCAATACCAATAGCATTACGCCCTGGAATTACTGCGATACGCGTGGAAATCGCGCTCATTGACCGCGCAATATCATCCGCCAGACCAATCACCCGCGAGGATTTCGTACCCGCCGCTGGCTCAAGCTCATAGAGTGTAACCACAGGGCCAGGGCGAATTTCAATGATATTACCATTTACGCCAAAATCCTGCAAAACAGTTTCCAGCAGCTTGGCATTCTGCGTTAGCGCGGTTTCCGAGAGCGAGGTTTTCTTGCCCTTTGGCGGTGGGCTTAACAGCTTGATGGAAGGCAACTCATAATCCCCCTGTGACAGGGCGAAAGAAGCTTGAACCTTCGGCGATGATTTACTGGCTTTTTCAGTGGCTTTATCCGCTGATTTTTTGTTCACACGCGGCGCACGCTTTGCTGGCTGTTCTTCCTCATATTCCGCGTCATCTTCATATTCTTCCGCTTCTGCGTCATGGCGATTGCGAACCCAACCAAGCAGCCACTCACTAAGCTTGTGGCGAGTTGGCTCTCTATCCTCTATCTCTTCATATTCTTCTTCAACTTCTTCCTCATAGTCATCATTCTTTTTGCGCTGAATAAATGCCATAACAACTCTAGAAGCCACTAAAAACCATTGCTTGACAAGGCGAGCTGCTTCTTTCCACTCCGCCCATTTAACGCCAAAAGCTAAAGAAGCGGTTACCAATGTCATCGCTGCCACTATGCTGGTGAATAGCGGATTTTTGAACGGACGATAAAAAATTTCATGAAGTTTTCCACCAATTGAGCCGCCAAACCCACTATTAATCGGCCATGACATTGGCGGCTCTATTTTTGCCAGCAAACAGGCAGAAAACACCAAAGTTACCAGCAGCAAGCTAAAGCGAATTTGTAAATATGGGATGCTCGCACCGCGCAGTAGTTTTACGCTCCACGCCATGGGAACAAAAACGGCGACTAGGCTAGCTAGCCCCAAAAATTGTAGCATCAGATCTGAAACAACCGCGCCAGCATAGCCGCCAAGATTGCTCGCATCATTAGCGGTGGCGCGATTAAACGATGGGTCAGCTTGATGATAGCTGACAATCGACAAAAACAAAAACACCGAAGCCAAACAAAGAACAGCTCCACCAAGCGTTTTTAGCGGATTGCGCTCAAGCTGCGGAGCATAAGTTTTGAAGGCTTTTCCAATATTCGTTTTACTGCTCATTAAATATTCCAAATAGGATGATTTATATAAAAACAATGTGGATGATTTTATACAATATTTTATAAAAATAACTATCGAAAAAATAACTAAAATTGCAAATATACCTTTTGCACTGTTTTTTATTTTGTGTAATTTTGACGCAGATGATTTTATTTAGGAAGAGATAATGTCAAATAATTTTCCCACGAATTTCCCCATTGTTGCGAAAAGCAAATCAGCAACTCCAATCATTTTATTAAATGAGAAAAATTTTTCAGCATGGCTTAAAAAACAGCCAGAGCGGCTAAAAACTTGGCTCGCTCTCCATGAATTTACGGCGAAGTCTGGCAGTTTTTGCCTTGTGCCGAATGCTGATGGTTCGCTGTGCAGCGTGGTTGCGGGTGTTGCTGCGCCGCTAAATATCTGGAGTATCGCGCATTTACCAACCAAATTGCCAGCTGGCATTTACAAGCTGGATGGAGATTTCAGCGCAGACGCAGCAACCAATATCGCGCTCGGCTGGTCGCTGGCTACTTATGAATTTACGCGCTATAAAAAAAATGTGCGGAAATTTCCGCAGCTACTCGCGCCAAACAATTGCAATATTACGCTTGCGAAATCATTTTTTGAGGCGATTTGTTGGGCGCGGGATATGATAAATACTCCCGCTAATGACATGAACCCAGAAGCTTTAGCGGCGGAGGCGGTGAGCTGGGCAAAGAGCCATAAAGCAAAGATTTTAGTTGTAAAAGGTGATGAGTTGCTCACGAAAAATTATCCTCTGGTTTATGCGGTGGGCAAGGCGGCAGCGATACCACCGCAGCTTGTTGATATTTCCTTCCCACGGAAAAATGCGCCAAAGATAACCTTAGTAGGCAAGGGGGTTTGTTTTGATTCTGGTGGGCTGGATATTAAATCCGCTGGTGGAATGAAATTGATGAAAAAAGATATGGGCGGTGCTGCAAATGTGCTGGCTCTTGCGCGGGTGATTGTGGAGGCGGGCTTGCCTGTGCAGCTGCGCGTTATCTTGCCGATTGTGGAAAATGCGGTGGCGGGAAATGCCATGCGCCCGCTGGATATTGTGCGCTCGCGCAGTGGAAAAACTGTGGAAATTGGAAATACGGACGCGGAAGGTCGGCTTATTCTTTGCGACGCATTGTTTGAGGCAGACAGCGAGAAACCTGATTTATTGATTGACTGCGCGACGCTTACGGGCGCGGCGCGGGTCGCGCTTGGCACAGAAATTCCCGCGTTTTTTACGGGCGATAATAAGTTGGCGAACAAGCTCGCGGAAATCAGCGAGCGCGAGTGCGATCCGCTATGGCGTTTGCCGCTGTGGAAAGAATATCGCTCGCAACTTGATTGCAAAAATGCCGACATAAGCAACGACCCAGAAAGTGGTTACGCTGGCGCAATAATTGCAGCCTTGTATTTGCAAGAATTTGTGAGTAAAACAAATTCGTGGCTGCATGTTGATATGATGGCGTGGAACGCTAAAACCAAGGCTGGTCGCCCAGAAGGCGGCGAAGCAATGGGCATTCGAGCATTATATAATTTGATAAAGGAAATATATGGCAACGAAAACTAAAGAAGAAAAAATCGGCTCATCAAAGACCATGCTTGCCCTTTCTTTTTGGCATGGCGTGACCTCCACCGCGCTGCAAAAAATGCCTGTTGATTTGTCTTCGCGCCAGACGGCGGTGTTGCTGCATATTTATTTGATGCCGTCGCCGCATAGCATAAAATTGCTTGCCGATGAGCTGATGATTTCCAAACCCGCGATTTGCCGCGCTGTTGATACTCTCGAAAATGCTAAGCTGGTGAAGCGTGTGCGCGACAAAAACGACAAACGCAATGTCATCATCCAGCGCACGGTGAAAGGTTCGGTGTATTTAAGCGAATTCGCCGATATTATTCTAAGCATGAGCAAAGACGCGGCTTAGAATCTTGTTTTAGTTGCGACTTCTTCTGCAAGCCTAGCGAAGTTTGGTTTCTTTGCAATCTCAGCAACATTAGTAGTAACATTTAATGAAGCGAAATGATCAGCAAACGCAGAGTAACCCTCTCCCGTTTTGAACGATTTCTTTGAAAGTGCAGAGAAACTTTTCTCTTCTTTTGGTGGAAAAAGTCCACTAAATGTTTTTTTGAAAAAATTACCTATTTTTTCTACAACTCCGACCGATGTTTTTTCAACATTTTTCATAGCTAGTTTTGCATCTGGAACTTCGTGCTTCTTAAACGGATTAATTGCTGCATCTAATTCTGCCCGCTCTGCCGCATTTAACGGATGCTGAACGATGTAGCTATCTTGCTTTGAACTTACAATTTTTTTTGGTGTTCCATTGAAAAGTTCTTTGCCTTTTTCTTTTTCATCTATTGCAAATGGATCTTTTTTTAATACTACATTTCCTTGCGAATTAGTGACAATATCCGCGCCATCGTTTTGAGCCTTTAGTTTTTTGTATAGACTCCCTAATCCGTTTTTATTGCCAGCAAAGCCTATTTTTTGCATATGTTTTTCATCACCCATACCACCCCCTCACGCCAATAAATCGGCGATTGATTTTATTAGTAATAGCTTTAACTATACACTAAAAAAATTAAAACAGTGTGACAATTTTATGAAGATTTGGTTAATTTTTCTCAGGGGTGGCTTTTAACCACCATTCTAAATCCACTCAACTATTTGTTGAACAAGAACAATTAAGCCAATATAACATGGTTAATTGCAAAATAATTATGAAGTTTTTGTGACAATTGAATAAAACATTGAAAAAGAAAACAAAATAACCATGAACCCACTTCCTATCTCGCACAAAATGCCACTTTCGGTTGGCAAAATTCATTTTATCGGCATTGGTGGCATCGGCATGAGCGGTATTGCCGAGGTTTTGCATAACCTTGGCTACGGCGTGCAAGGTTCTGATGCAGCTGCGAGCTATAACACTGAACGGCTGGAAAAAAATGGCATAAAAGTGTTTATCGGTAATGCGGCGGAAAATATTGCTGGTGCGAGCGTTATTGTGGTTTCTTCGGCGATAAAACCCGACAATGCCGAGCTAGTTGCG
Source organism: Rickettsiales bacterium (assembly GCA_005792635.1). Classification (GTDB taxonomy): domain Bacteria; phylum Pseudomonadota; class Alphaproteobacteria; order Rickettsiales; family SXRF01; genus SXRF01. Next base: position 223 of record SXRF01000115.1, on the reverse strand, counting down.
GCGCGGCGGGCGCGCTTGCCCGTTGTACGGCGGGCGGAAATGCTGGCGGAACTCATGCGCCTGAAAATAGCCATCGCCGTGGCAGGGACACACGGAAAAACCACCACCACCGCGCTCACCGCCGCTATTCTGGAAGCGGCGGGCGTGCAGCCAACCGTCATTAACGGCGGAATAATCAACGCGCGGGGAACGAATGCCTATCTTGGCGCGGGCGAATGGATGG
>SXRF01000114.1 GCA_005792635.1 Rickettsiales bacterium | reverse complement strand
GCCATTCCCAGGTTCGATCCCTGGCGCCCCAGCCAGTTTTATGGCTTTCGTTGTACAATTGTACGGGAAAAATAATTTTGTTGCGAAAATCACTTTAAGAAACCGAAGTAACAGCCTGAATTAGATCAATTTTAGCCAAGTTTTCCATGGAAAAACATGTCAGCGAAGTGGTGTTGTGCATACCGAGCTGTGTGGCGCGTTACCTCGAAAGCTGATAACATTGCCAATACACTTTTGGTATGAAGATACTGATTGTTTAGGAAGTTACTGTCAGACCATTTCCACCAGAATCAACTCTTCTCTGGTTCTTAAATTGGGATGCTAATTCCTCATTGCCACTCACGGGATACTTAGGAGTAGTGCCTTGAACTGATTCTGCAACCTTTATTAGATTTTGTGCATCTCGTTGTTCTTTATTATTAGGTTGTGACAATTCAGTTGTTTGAGTTTTACCTTTCTGAAGACCGTCAAGAGATACTGTTTGAGTAATACCATTATCACCAGTTGATTTGGTGGTTTTATCATTCCCAACATGTTCGCCAATTAAATTTGCGATATAGCCGCCGCCAACCATGAGTATTAAGCCACCGAGTATGCCGCCAAGGCTATTAAACAGCCCACCAAACCCAGCAAGCAAAGCCACCGCCAGCACACCAATTATCCCAGCGGTTTTGAATTTTTCTTTTTCAGGGTCATAAACAGTACCCAAAAGAAAATTACCAGTTGACTTTGCCGCGCCCGCAGCACGATCCCAGCCACTTGGATCTGCAATATCAAACGCTTTATCGACTTCTGCCTGTTTCGTCGGGGTTTTCTGTGGGTCAAATGTCCCGACATGGTGACTTTCAACTTGCGCCCTATACGCCTTATACCAAGCTTCTTCGGCATTTTTATTTATTGTTGAGGCATTATCAGGGTCTTTTTCTGCGGCTTCCAGTCCTTTTATTAAAATGCCTAAATTATCCCTCTGTGCCTTTTTTATATCTGCAATAATTGGTAATATTTTGGGGTCATGTTTCTTGTCTTGCTTGTATTTTGCAAGTTCAACATCAATTTCTTTATCGCGCAAATCCTGCGCCGCACTGGCTATCTGTGCCGCAGTTTGTTTTGGTGGCTCTGTTTCGGTTGCTCTATCAGCCATAAAAAATCCCCTAATTACCCAAGTTATTTAACTATAGGCTAAACATACACTATTTTGCCTATAAAACTCAAGTTAAGCTTTTGTGACAGTTTCATTAAAAATATGACAATCGCGTAACGAAATTGGTAAGGCATTGAAAATAAACAATTGTGGCATAAATTGGTTGGTCATCCCTGCCTATGCGCGGGGATCTAGGGCAGAAATAAAGGTCAGTGGTTTTGTCCCTAGGTGCCCGCATAAAGCTGGCATGACGGTCATTGGATGGACTCGCGCTGGCGAACGCTACGCCAGATAACAACCACGAACATAAACCCGCCGATGATGGCGAGTAGACCGCCTAGACCCATAATGCCCAAGGCGGCTTTGACGCTGATGGAGACCTCATTTTCTGTGCCATTTGCGTTCCATGTGGTTTTTCGCAGCACGCCGTATCCGCCCGACCACGCCAGCCCAGAAATATGCAGCAACTGCCCGCCGCCATAGACAAATGGCTGCCAGAACGCCAGCCTCCATTTGCTGACATCGCGGTAGCCAAAGCGCGGGAGGAGAAGGTACGCAACGCCCATGAAGGCGAGGGTGATGCCGACAATTGAGCCGTGGTAATGCGCTGGGATTACGACATTTTGCCCGCGAATCATCCCCGCCAGCAACCCGCCATATAAAAACAGCAATAACGACATAAATAATGAGGATAAAATCGCGCTTTTCTGTTTGCGCTGTTTCCATATCATTTTTGCGATAAAGGGCGCAAGGATAAGCGGTGCGATGCCCCCGCCGATAATCATCAGATTGGTGAAAAATTCGCGGTATTCCATTGAAGTGATTTCATAAAGGAAATAGGGAATAATACCAATGGCGGCGGCGATTACACCGATGGAGAAAATACTCTTGTCATACGCAAAGAACGACTGGATGCCAGCCTTCGCTGGCATGACAGAAGACGCCAGCAGCAACCAGCAAATCAGCAAAATCTGCGTATGGGTGAATTGCAAAATATGCCCGCCGCCCCAAAAGGCAAGCTCGTAATATTGCTGTCCGTTGATTTCTGGCGGCATGATTTGAAACGAACGCACGAAAGCGACGATGGCAAGCAGAGTTATGATTGCGCTGGAATGGACGGAGAAATTGATGGTGGGGGATATGAAAAGTCGCGCTATCATTAGACCAACGCCGCACATAACCATTGATAGCCCGAGGAAGAAAATCGGGCTGGTGATGACGGGGATATAATTGCTCATCAGCGGCGCGGAGCTTTGGTCAAATGGTGCGGCGGCTATCAGAAGAATTCCGAGGACGAAACAAATTTGCGCCGCTTCCTCTATATAGGGGAAAAAACAGGCGGTTTTATTCGCCTGCACACTCCAGAACATACAGGCGATGGAGAGAAACCACAGCAAAACCGATAAATCCACATGCACCACAAGGGCGGAGTGAAAAAGCTGGGCAAACAGCGGCATAGAAGCCAGAGACGGCGTTCGCGCCACCACCAACACAAGGGAAAATAGCCCCGCAATCGCCAGAGACCACACGCCAATAAGCAACCAGTAGCGCGAGATTTTCGGCAGGTTATCGGGCAATTTAAGCATATCAAATTTATGGTTTTGGTGCATCGGGTTTTTTCGCTTCTTCCTTTGGCTTTTCAACAGGTTTTTCAGGTGGTTTTTCGGTAGGTTTTTCAGTTTTTGACTCATCAGGTTTTTTATCAGCAGATTTTTCTGCGGTTTTTTCCTCTGTTTTTTCTGGCTCAGCTTTCTTTGCCGCAATCTTTTTTGGAGCTGGTTTTTTAATTTCTTTAGGTGCGTCCGCAGTTTTAATACGCGCACGATAATTTTCAATAAATGAGCGCGTATTCACCAAAGAGGCAATAACGCTATCAAAATTGCGAGAATTTGGTTCAATATCTTGCGAGGTTACGAAGTCAAAAACTTTTTTATTCGGGTTATTTGCCATCAGCGGCGCGAAATAATCCCGCAGATATTGCATTTGTTCCTTGTTGTCTTGGAACGCATAGGAGAGGGCGAGCTTGATTAAAAATTCGCTTTCCTCAACGGTTATCGGGGCGGTTATATCGGGGCGGTTTTTCAGAATATTTTCAATTCTTGCCGCCATATTCTGCCAATCTTTGGTTTTCCAATAAATACTGGCGCGAATTTTCTCGGCTTCAACATCATCATCATTACCAAGAGTTTGCAGTGCTAGGTCGAATTTTTCCATATCCACCATGCACTCGGCGGTAATCCTATTGCGTAGCAATCTCAGCAAAACCGAATTTTCGCCATATACAGAATCTTGCAGCGCATTCAAGGCTTTTTGTGGCTGGTGATTAAGAAGGTAGATAGTCGCTAGTTTCGCGCCGATGCGGCTTCGCGGCTCTTTTTCTGATTGTACGCGCATCTGGTGATCCAGCAAGCTTGACGCCTGATCCAGCAAATCAACGCCAATTAATTTTTCAGCGAGGCGGTCGATCATCTCATTTCCCGCTGTTCCGCTAGGCATATAGGTGCGGTATTCATAGTAAAGAGCGAGTGCTTCCAGAGGGGATAAATTGCTTGTTATCTCATCATTATTAAACATGATGATGAAAGTTTCAGCCATTTTTCGCGCCATATCAATAGCTGCGGCGGTGTTTTTGAAGCCCTGCACGCCATTATTCCACACCCGCATGGCATTCACATAGTCCTTGCGTTCGTTATATAGCTCGCCAAGTATGGTAAGTATTTGCAGCTCTAAACCATCGCCATGCCAAGCGAGGCGCAGGCGTTCAAGGCGGTCTATCGCCTCGTCTTTATCCATGCCAGCGTCCATCTCGCGGGCGATTAGGGTGAATTCGGCGCGGGCGCGGACAAATGGATGTTTGTCATCATCGGCAAGTTTTTCTAGAGCCTCCAGCCCATCTTTTTCTTGCCCTGTGCTCAATGATATTTTTGCCATGAGGAAATTGATATAGACATTGATTGAGTCCAAAAGATTTTCTTTATGAAGAGCATCAAAAATTTGAAGGGCGACATTATATTCCTTGGCGGCAATAGCGCGATCAGCGGCGACAATGGCGAGTTTTTGCCTGAATACGGGCGGGTATTTGCTGATATAATCCTCGTTCATGCCAAGGTAATCATAGGTTTGCCCTGAATTTCCAAGTAAGTCAGAAAGCACCGCCCGCCAATAATCCATTTCCTTGTTGTTGTTAAGTTCGGCGGCTGAAAAATCTTTTGCTGCGTCAATGAAACGAGACATTAAAAAATTTGCTGCACCGCGCAGCCCAGCAAGTTTAGCTGTTCGATAAAAGGATGGGTTGGTGCGGTTAATTCCATCAAGAAAAGCTATGGCTTCTGCGGACATCCCGTCGCTCAAATAAATTTGTGCCATCCGCAGGCGAGCATTATTTGCATCTTGAATATTCTCGGTTTCGACGATTTTATGAAATAAATCTCTCAGCTCTTTTCTGCGGGACTTACTGGTGTCAATTTTCCATAAATTATACGGAAATATCGTTGGGTTTGCTTGCAATCCGTCACTTATTGTTTTTACCTCTAGCTTGGGAAGATTGGGCGATATTGAGGCACCCTTGCCAGCAGTCACTCGCAGTCCATTTCGCATTTGCATTATAGCAACATCATCAGATTTTTGTGCAACGACAATTCCTTGTGTGCTTTCTAGTAATGAAAATTCTATAAAATCCCGTGCATTTTGAACCGCTTCGCCAGTTTTGAATAATGTTGTTATAATGAGTTTATCGCCGATAAGAGGGTCGCGCACCATTATTGGCTCGGTCATCTCTAATGTAGAAAGAAAAATATGCGGCGGGGCAGGGGGGGCAGTGCTTATTTCAACGGAAATTGGGGCGGCAATCGCGCTTTTTTTCTGTGTAAGTAGCACCGCCCAATTATTTGAATTATCTTCTTTTTTTACACTGGCGTAGACATTGTCATCCATCGGGATATATAAAATAGTTGCCTTCTGGTGGGCAATTAATTCTGGTTTTCCAATCACAGTTTTTTCCATATCTGTGAAGTCGGACATGTCGAGTGTAAGGGGTTTTCCGATGACTATCCATAAATAATGGTTGCGGGTAAAAACGGCAAAAGAGGTGCGTTCCGCCAGCGGAAAGCGAATTGTCGCGCTATCATCCGCCGTTGATATATGCACTTTATTCATCTTCTCAGCAGCGGGAACAATAGAGCTTGGCTTGGCATTGCCGTCGCTTTCTTCAGCCACAGCAGGGGCGGGAGTGGCAGCTGGTGCTGCCTTACTTTGGGTGTCTGGAGCAGCTGTAGGAGCAAGCGTAGGTGATGGTTTTTCTGTAGGAGAGGCTGGGGTTGGTTCTGGTGCTTTTTCTGCTGGTGGCTCTGGAGGCTTTTCCGCGGGCTTCTGTGTCGTGACATCACCGCCTGCTGCTGGTGCGAGGTTCGCTAATTTTGCTAGTTTATCTGCCTGCGTTAGCTTTTCCTGCTCCTTCTTTTTTAGGGCTAACTTTTGTTTTTCAAGTTCTTTTTTCGCCGCCTCTTTTTTAGCCCACTCTTTTTTGGCATTTGGGTCTATTCCTAGAAAGTCAATGCCGCTTATGTTGTCATTGGTAAAAGTGCGGGTTTTATAAGGATTATCCAGAGTTAGGACAATACCACTGCCGTCAGATTTTTTAACGGCGCGGGTTATGTATGGCGCGAGGTTGGCGGTAATTACGCCAATATTGGGGCTGGCTTTTTTATCAAAGGTAATTGTTACAGTTTTGCCTTTTGCATCGGCAATAAAATCAACGGCTTCTTTCCACTCAAAGCTAACTCTGGCGAAATTGTCTCTTACGCTAGCGCGGACGATGGGAAACGAGGCTTTTTCCTTCACAGTCGCGGAATAAGCAGGCATAGAAAAAACACTGCAAACCAGCAGGAAAAAAGCAATAATTCTCGTGATAAAATGCCGCATTTATTTTCCAGACAGAATTTATATAGCGGCAACTATATTTTACTATGCTGCGATGACAAGATAAATTATTTTTTGCGAAAAGGATAGATGATTTGCCCAAGGAAAGACGGCGGAACATCAGAGCCGATTATTCCGTAATTCTCAGGTAATTTGCCTTCTGGCATATAAAATGTTCCAAACGCAACATCAAGCAGCGGGAAGGTTGGCGCGAAATTTTTGTCCAGCCCTTCTTTTTGTGTTGTGTGGTGCCAGCGATGGAAAACTGGGCTGGCGAACAGATAGCGAAATTTGCCGAATGTCCAATTGAGATTGGCGTGAACCATAGCGGAATATAGCATGTTAAATGTCCCCATAATGGCGATTGAATTTGGCGAAAAACCAATCCACAACATCAGGCAATTTACCAGCGTAAATGACAGCCAAATATTTATCGGGTGAAAGCGATGGGTGGATAGCCAATCCAAAACTTTTGGTGAGTGGTGAATTGCATGCCATTTCCAGAGTTTTGCTGTATGAAAATAGCGGTGTGTCCAATAGAGTAAAATATCAGATAATATAAACACAAGTGCAGATTGCAGCCAGAGGGGAAGGGTAGCAAGATAGCCATACCCACGCGAAAAATATTCGCTCATCTGTTCGGGCGGAACATTGTAAAAAATCAGCCCAAAGCCAGTAGCAAGCATTATTATATTCACAATACGGCTGAAAATTGGGATGATTAGTGCGTATAGAATGTCAGTTATCATGCCCTCGCGGATTAGTGGCTGCCCTTTATTACAGGGCATAATTTGCGCCAGAAGCCCAAAAACTGTAAATAAGGCAACAAACCAATAAGCGAATTCAAGCCACTGATTGACTATTGATAGTATAATATTTTGCATAATTTCACTGTTAAATAACGATTTTTATGTATAGCTAGGCTACATTGTTGTTGTCTATTTGTCCCTCAATATTTTGCACAAATTTGGGCGAGCTATAAAAAATAAAAAAACTTATAGAAGTTTGCAAATTTTGCTTTATTATAAGTTCGATTTCCGTTATATGGAATCGCTTCGTCAACAACTAATGAGAATTTTGTGATAGTTTCTGTTATAATACAACGCCTTAATAAGCGGTTCGTGGGGTTTATGCTCGGCGAGCCATAAAGCCTTTAACAATTAACGAATGGTATTAAGTGAAATGAACAAAACCACCAGCGAGCCTCCAGCCCGCGCCTCAGCCTCAAAATTGGCAAAAAACTCCAGCCTTGTTAAATCTGGCGTAGTCCTTCCCCTTAGAAATGTAAAAAATGCGCCTATATACGCCTCGGCGGCGGATATGGTTGCGAAATTGCGCCCGTCGGCGCCTGTGCATTGTTTGCGTCACGGAGCGATTTCGCGCATGACCAAGTGGTTTGTGGATAGTTTTAAGCGCGAAGTCGGCGGCGAGGTTATGTTCGCGGTAAAAACCAATCCTGATGCGGCGGTGTTGCGGACGGTTGCTCGCTCTGGCGTTACGCGATTTGATGTTGCCTCTCTTGCCGAAATAAAAACTGTGGCGAGCGTTGTGCCGCGTGCGAAAATGTATTTTATGCACCCTGTAAAAAGCCGTGAGGCGATTTTTGAGGCGTATTATATCTATGGTATCCGCGATTTTTCTTTGGATAGCCATGCCGAGTTGCAAAAAATCCTTGAAGTCACCAATCATGCGGATGATTTGAATTTGTTTGTTCGCCTGACCATGGCGAGTGACCAAGCGGCTTATAGCCTTGCTGGTAAGTTCGGCGTGAAGCTGGAAGAGGCTTCTTCGCTTATTCTTGCCACGCGCAAAGCAAGCAGAAAGCTTGGGCTGTGCTTCCATGTTGGCTCGCAGTGCATGAACCCTAGCGCGTATGCGGCAGCGGTGCAAACAGTGGTGGATTTACTAACGCAAACTGGCGTTCGCCTTGATATTTTGGATATTGGCGGCGGTTTCCCGTCTATTTATCCTGCGATGACCCCGCCGCCACTGGCTGATTATATGTCGGTGATTGGTGAAGCGGTGGCGAGCCATCCGATGCTCAAAAAATGCGAAATCCTCTGCGAACCGGGGCGGGCTTTGGTTGCTGAGGGCGGCTCGGTGGTCGTTCGGGTGGAGCTTCGCAAAGGCAATATGCTATATATCAACGACGGCACTTTTGGCAGCTTGTTTGACGCTGGGGTGCCGAATTTCCTCTTCCCAGCGCAAGCTATTCGCATGAATGGTGAGCTGTCGGATGAGAAAATGGCGTTTGGTTTTTATGGGCCAACCTGCGACAGCATGGACATGATGAAAGGGCCGTTCCGCTTGCCCGCCGATATTGGCGAGGGCGATTGGATTGAAATCGGAGGACTCGGCGCATACGGCGCAGTGCTTCGCACCAATTTCAACGGCTTTTATTCCGATGCCCAAGTTGAAGTGGCTGACGCGCCGCTGATGAGTATGTTTGTAGAATAGTGGCGGTGGTCGGTGTCTGTGTCGGTAAAATTACAAAAAATCCGACACCGACCACTGACACCGACACTGAAAAATAGGAGGCAACCATGATTACAATAAATATCCAAGATGCTCCGGCTATGATGCCAGACTTGTTTGCTAAAGTGTTGGCAGGTGAAAATGTCGTGTTTTGTAAAGATAGCCTGCCTGTTATGGAGTTAAAACCCGTAGCTGCGGAAATCAAAAAAACATCTGGGAAAAGAATGCTTGGTAACCCGCCTTTTCCGATGGAATTTAGCGACGATGCTTTTGACCCGCTGCCAGAAGATATGTGGAATGTTTTTAAAGATTCTGATAAAAAATTATAAGGTGAACTATAGTGGATTTTTTATTAGATACATCAGCGTTTATTTGGTCGGTATGGGAAGATAAGAAGTTATCAACTAAAGCCTGCGATTGTTATTCTGATGAGAAAAATAGAATTTTTTTGAGTTTAGTTTCTGTGTGGGAAATGACAATAAAATATCAAATAGGCAAATTATCATTTAAGGATAGCCCTGAAAATTGGATAGAGAATTTTTGCAAAGAACGAAAGATAGAGTTTTTGCCAGTTAATCTAAATGATGTATTCACATTAAACAATCTTCCGCTCATTCATAAAGATCCATTTGATAGAATGTTGGTTTCACAAGCTATAGCAAATGATATGACGATGCTAACCAATGATAATTTGATAACGCAGTATGATGTAAAAACAATTTGGTAAAAAAGGGCAAAAAATGACTACAAAAACCACCGCTAAGAAAAAACTGACCATGAAGCAACAAATGCTTTCCAAGGAAGTGAAGCATATTGACATAACATCGTTTGATGCACGACCGATAATTGACCAAATGGCGAATATGTCGTTCACCTCGCGTGATTTGGCGAAGGCGACTGAGATTTACAACATGATGCTCGCCGATAAAAAATGCTCGGTAATCCTTACCATCGCTGGTTCTACCTCGGCTGGTGGTTGCATGAAGCTGTATGCTGATTTGGTGAAAAACAACATGGTGGACGCGATTGTGGCGACGGGTGCGTCAATCGTGGATATGGATTTCTTTGAGGCTCTGGGCTTTAAGCATTATCAAGGCAGCCAGTTTGTGGATGATAAACATCTGCGCGATAACTATATTGACCGCATTTATGATACTTATATCGACGAAGAAGAGCTGCAAAACTGCGACCATACCATCAAAAAAATTGCCGATAGCCTTCCTGCTGGCGCGTATTCTTCGCGGGCATTTATTAGCGCGATGGGCAAATGGCTCACCAAAAACGCCAAGAAAAAAGATTCCCTTGTGCAGTTGGCTTATGAACATAATGTACCGATTTTCTGCCCTGCATTTACCGATTCTTCGGCTGGTTTTGGGTTGGTTGTGCATCAGGTTGAACGCAAAAAAGCCAAAAAACCATATATCACCATTGATTCTATCGCTGATTTCAGCGAGCTAACCGACATCAAAATCAAAGCAGGGACAACTGGCCTGCTTATGATTGGTGGCGGTGTGCCGAAAAACTTTGTGCAGGACACTGTGGTTTGCGCCGAGATTTTGGGCGTGGAAGCGGAAATGCACAAATATGCCGTGCAAATCACTGTGGCGGATTCACGCGATGGCGCGTGCAGCAGCTCAACGCTGAAAGAAGCTTGCTCTTGGGGCAAGGTGGATACGGCGTATGAGCAAATGGTATTTGCTGAAGCGGGCAGCGTTCTGCCGCTTCTTGCCAGCGATGCTTACCACCGCGGTCACCAGAAAAAACGCAAAGCCCGTGAATTCGCCAAGATGTTTGCTTAGAGTCTGTTCTTCGGTTCTATCCATAAATTCTACTATAGCTTGCTGCAAGTGCCAGTTTCCTGTGCTTCCGCTGCTCATGTACTAGCGTGTACACTGCGCTGCGGTTCTCGGAAATCAGTCACTTTCGCGTGCGCTCTAGCGAATTTCTGGGCAGAACCTAGTTCGTCGCTCATATCCTGATAATATGTTTATCGATATTGGTCGGGAAGTGGAAAAAATAAAAAAAGATGAAATGTAAAAAAACAGCGTTTTTCTTTTGGTGAATTTAGCAATATCAAATGGTTGCAGCGAGAACTTAAAGTAAAAAGCGGTGCTTTTAGGGACAAAAAACGCAGTTATACCTCAATTTATGAGCAGAACCTATTACTTCAACGCCATATTTTGTTTTGCTGAGATGTTTGCGTTGTCTTCGGTTTGGCTGCACACCATTTCGCCAGTGCTGGCGGCGGAGATGCCCGCGGCATTGGCTTCGTCGGTGTCTATGTGCATTTCGGTTTGGTAGCTGTCACTAACGCGGATTAGCGTGTTGGAGAATTCGCTGCTGCGCTCTGCGTCACCAAGCTTTACATCCACAAAATCGCCGTCTTTTAAGCCAAATTTCTTTGCGTCATCCGCGCTCATGTGAACATGCCGTGCGGCGATAATAAGCCCTGTGGTTTCGATTTCGCCAACTGCTCCGCGCAGGCGTATTTTTGGTGTGTTTTCCAAATGCCCAGACTGGCGAATAGGCGCGGAAACGCCGAGGGTGAAAGTGTCGGTGCGCGAAACTTCTACTTGTGTTTGCTTTCGGGCGGGGGCGAGAATTCGCACATTTTTCAGCGTTCCTTTGCTGCCGATTACATCCACGGTTTCATTCGCCGCCCATTGCCCTTTTTGGCGCAAATCATGCAGCTTGGTTAGTTTGTACCCCTTGCCAAACAAGGCTTCAATCGCATCCTCCGATAAATGCACATGCCGCGCCGAAACAGCAACTGGAATTTGGGCAACGGGGATTTGGGCTGGTTTAGTAATTTCACCAAGCAAATGCTCGACTTCCTGTGCAATCATTAGCTGCTCGGCGGTTTGTGTCACCACGATTTTTACCCGTGAATCCTCACTTTCTATTTGCGGTGCTTCAAAGCCAGAAAGGCGCACTGCTTGATTTTTATAATCGTCTAAATCCAGACCCAGAAATTCAAACCGATCGCAAATTCTGCGCCGCATGGTGGCGGAGTTTTCGCCAATGCCGCCCGTAAAAGCCAGTGCATCTACGCCGCCCATGGCGGCGGCATACGCGCCGATATATTTGCGGACGCGGTGAACATAAATTTCAATGGCGGCTTGCGCGTCTGTGTCGCCCGCTGCTGCCCGCGCCTCAATTTCGCGCATGTCGGCTGTGCCTGTGAGAGCCTTCAGCCCGCTATTATTATAGAGTTGTTTTTCAATTTCTTCCGCACTTAAGCCCATATTCCGCGCTAGATAGGCGAACATTCCGGGGTCAACATCGCCAGAGCGCGTCGCCATCACCAAGCCCTCCAGCGTGGTCATGCCCATGGAAGTATCAACGGAAAAACCATGATTTATGGCGCAGATGCTAGCACCGCTGCCGAGATGGCAACTGATTATTTTAAGGTCGGTGATTTTTGCGTTTAATTCCTGCGCGACGCGAAGCCCGATATATTTATGCGAAGTGCCGTGAAAACCATAGCGGCGCAGCCCCAAATCGCGCCAAGCTTTCGGCACGGCGTAAGTATAGGCTTTCGCAGGAATTGTGTGGTGAAAACCAGTGTCGAACACTGCCACCTGCGGCAGATTTGCCCAGAGTTTTTGGCTGGTATAAATCCCCTGTAAATTGGCGGGGTTATGTAGCGGCGCAAGCGGTGTGCAGCCCTCAATATGTTTTAACACCACATCATCAATAAGCGCGGCATTGTGAAATTTTGTGCCGCCATGCGCCACACGATGCCCAATCGCCGAAAACTCACCATAGCCAAATTCAGCAAGGATGGCGGGAACTTGCGCGATTGCCGCTTCAACACTAGCCGCAGCGCATGCGCGGCTTTTTTCCTCGCCTGCCTCGCCGCCACAGCGATAATTAAGCACGCATTTTCCGCCAGAAAATCCAGAAAATTCCGCTTTGAATATGCGGCTATCGGCAACGCTAGTGTCAAACACACCAAACTTAAGGCTGGAGCTGCCTGCGTTGAACACTAATATTTTCATAGATTTATGCTTTCTGTCAGCTTTTCAATAAAAAGATTGGGATATATAACATCTTTTCCAGCATTTAGTTGTCTTTCATATTCCTTTTCTGTTTCTAGTGATAGATTGAAAAATTTTATGGCGTAATCTTTGGTTGATTGCTTAATTACTGATAAGTTACCATTTGCAATATCGTTGAGTATTTTCTGTTTTGCCTGCTGAAAGAGTTGAGGCGTATTACTTGAATGGGCGAGAGAATTATTTCTGCGGTAATAATAGTAACTTGGTTCAGTAATAAAATATACAGCTTCTACATAATCATAAGCTTTGATTGTCCACAGGCTGTCCTCAATTGCTTTTATGTTCTCTTTCCATAAAGTTGGTATAATTTTTTTGTTAAAAGCCCATGTGGCAGCACCATACAACATTATTTTATGGCAATTGTTAAGGTCAACTAGCTGGTTGGTTTCCAATAGTTTATGTTTGAAAATTGCTTCTTGCGTCTTGTCGTCAATATATAGTAAATCGGTCATTATTAGCGGATGCTCATCCAATAATGGCACAATTTTTTCCAAGCGGTCGGGTGCGAAGGCATCATCGCCGTCGAGGGTTGCGATATAGTCCGTCTGACAAGCGCGAAGTCCAGTATTCCGAGCGCATGAAACGCCAGTTGCCACACCGCCAGTATAGACAAGTTTTAAGCGTTTGTCTTCAATCCCTAGTTTTTTCAATAATTCAATATAATCTATGCCATCATCGCTAATTATAATAGCTCGCCAATGCGGATATGTCTGTGCTAGTAAGCTGCGGATGCTTCTCTCAATATAGTTTTCCATGCGGTAGCAGGGGATAATAATGGAAATTTCTTGTGTCATATTTACCTAAATTATTTGTAATCTTCGCGCCATATTTTGGTATGGTTTATCGTAATATAGTCTGCGCAATACATTATTGCTAGTGTCTATAACAACGGAGGTTTTTATGAAAATGAAATTATTACTTGCTAGCACCTTTGCCAGCACCTTAGTTTTACTTAGCAGCGTTAGCGCGAAAGCGGATAGCTGGAGTTTTGGCTTTTATGCGCCAGCACCAGTTTATGTAGCACCTGCTCCCGTCTATGTGCCGCCATATCGCTATTATCCGAGCTATTATTATTGTGATTGGCAGTGCCGCAATTATCGGGCGTGGAGAGCGCATGAACGCCACGAAAGAATAGAGGAAAGACGCGAAGCCCGCTGGGAAGAGAGACGCGATCGTTGGCGCGATAAGCATTGGTAGGGTTTCTGACGAAAAATCCTCAATCCGCCGCTTTTTTTGCAAGTTACAATAGGTTATAGCGTTTGCTTGAAAAGTTGGCGGCGGGTTGTTGACGCTATGCGAACCTGCGACCGGACAAGACAAGCGATTGTGAAGCTGAATATGGCGTATGTTTATCGGCTGCGACGGGCGGGGTTTTTGGAGAGATTGGGGGTGGAGTTTTTAAAATCAGTCTTAAGCATGCTAAGATAGAATCATTAGAAAGGATAATTTACCGCTGTATATCCAATTGCATGACCTTCATAGGGATGGGTATATACTTCTGTCGGGCAAAATTTAGGTGTTTGGGCCAACTCAAAGAAATAGGCTATTTCATGCCGCCATCTTGTCGCTAACTGCCTACCAAATTGCGCATAAAGCATAACCATACTAGCGCAAACGGCGTGCATGGCGTGAATTAAAGTTGCCTCACTAAACTTGGCTTCTCTGTCATGCTTTACATTATGGTATGCCTGATACCAATCCAGACTCTTCGTAGGGTCAGCAGGATCCCAATTTTTGAACGGCTGAAGTGCGGGAAGCCAAGGATAATGTGTCAAAGATACACTATATTCATTTAGCCGCATTGCATGTTTTAGCTTAGCGTAGTCATTAGTATTTCGCCCGCTGCTCCCGTTAGCCTCCAGTACTCCTTTCCATTGAGCCTCAACTTCGGTACATGCCAGAATGAGAAGATTTCTGATTTCATGACCGTAGGTGTTATAAGTGGATGGCGTTGGATGAACAGTTTGGCAAATTTGCTGAAGCCTTGATGTTAACGATACTAACTGTCCTTTCGTTATAGCTATTTCTTGTTCGTACAATACCGCATCTGGGTAAATCGGGAGATCGTTTGGGTTCTGATCGTTAGGTCTAGCAATTCTGGGATAATATTCCCCTGGCTTAAGAGGCATATCTTTTAGAACGCAAGGTGCGCCATGAACGAAAAAAGCCTTTAGTTGATTTTCCATGGCATCAAATAAGGTCTTTCCATCTTCAACTATCGCATGTGAATTTGGAGAACTCATTGGATTAGGGACACCAATTCTAAGCGCAGTCTTTCCATCGAAAGACCAAACGCCAGAAGACTCGCCAGCATTGTTAATTGGACGAAAATATTTCATCATCTTTTGTTAGGTTCGAATCTCACCACTTTTTTTAGCCTTTTAGGTTAAAAACTCAAGAGAAAATCAATAGCTTACCTGTTCGATAAATGGCGGCAGGGCGTCAGACTAACATTGCCTTGTAAGTCAAGAAATCCGCCATTTTCTAAAAATTTCTAAAAAAATCTACTCGCATTTTTACTCGCCTATTGCTTGGCTTTTAGTAGATTTTATAAAACGCTATTGGATGATTTTTGTTTGACCTAAGCCCTTTTTACGCCTAGTTTTATTTCCGTGGATGCTAGTTAGCGTTCATGGGGTGTCAGAACCTCTGATTGTTGGTGGCGTTTTGTGCTGCCGAAAATGCACTCCTCAGCTTGGCTGGGGAGGTGTTGGTGTATGTTCAGGGCGAAAGCCTAAAGACCAATGCAAACCTTTCCAACAATCGGTTTTCTGAACTCCCCTGCCACCAGTGGCTTTGCTGGTAATGCGTGCCTGTGGAGATAGACTGATGCCAGTATCACTTACAGCAATTCAAGGCGGATTAGAACCAAACCCTGTAGCACAAGCACAACTGGCAAATAAATATTACCAGCCAGATATAGATGATGCTATAGACCATTATCTAAACAAATTTGGAATAAGGGAAAGTGAAAAAACAATAGAGCATCAACAGTTAATCGCAGAAAAGATAGTGCCATATGAGCAGTCAGCTATTTTTTACACTGGAATCATACTACTCTTTATCACATCCTATCTTATTTCCAGAAAGGCTCTGAAAAAATGTATATCCAAATAACATTAGCTATAGTTACGGCTTATTTTATAATTAAATTGGCAAACCTGTTTTTATCTTCTGATAAAAAAAAGCTTCTTGAAAAAATATCAAAATATAAAACATTTATTTTTTGGTCTGTAGGGCTATTAGTAATAGCTGCTATGATTGTATTACTTGACGATAGTTATGGGCATAGAAAATCCATTAAATGGGCTTCCGCAATTGCATTGGGTGCGCTGATACCAATTATATCTGCATTTGTGTCTGCAATTAGAGACAAATCAAAAGATGAAGCTGATGAACCAGAAAATGATATCAATAGTTAGGCAAGCCTGCACTTGTTCTGCTAATTTCATGCAGTATTTTGGATAGTTCGGCTTGTGATATTTGCAAGGTTTTATCGCCTATTTCTATAGTTGCAATTTTGTGGTTGGCTGCGGTTTTATTTTCCAACTTCGCAATACGGTTTTCAAGGGATTTGCTCATAATTTTGCACTTTCTAATTCTATAATTCGTTTTTCTAAATCATTGGTTTTAAGAGTTTCTATATAGCTTGAAACCAGCTTTGCCACTTCGCCTGCTTCGTTTGGGGTTATGTCACCATCCGCTACAGTTTGAAGGATAGCCGCCATAGCTTTGCTCGCATCATTTACGCTGGTTATTTTTGGCAATTCTATTGCAACAGGATAATATTTGCGAGCGGGTGCTATGCGTTCAAGGCAAAGGCGAAGGGCAGTAATATCACCAGCAAGAGCAAGCTCCACCGCTTTGCGGGTTAAAGCCTCTGCCTCACCATCTAGCAAAGCTTGCACGGCAAGGGTGGTTTTATGCCTCGCACCTTTTGGCTTACCAGCAGGATTGCCCGATTGCCCTTTTTGAAATCTTCCCTGTATTGCTTCTGTTTTATCAGTCATGTTACTATTTCCCTCTACAGTATGGTAGCTTAACTGTGTATTAAAATTTGATACCGACAAGCCCTTAAAAAACACTGTTTCGGTATTAAAATTTGCTACCGATGGCGGGTTTATCGGTATTAAATTTTGAGCAGGTGTATTAAAATTTGATACTATCAGCCTCAATTTTTGCTACCGAGTTTTTTTCTTGTACTTGCCATCGCATGAAATCTTTAGTGGCAAGTTTTCCGTTAAATTCAAACTCGGTTAATATCCACGAGGTTGCATGACGCTTTTTCCAGCTAAAACTGCCCTTTTGTTTTGGCGTGATAAAGCCCTTTGCCTCTAGCTCCTTAAAGGCTTTGCTTGCGGTATTATCCGCAATGTTAAGCCTATCCGCTGCCTCTCGCACACTTAAAAACAAATCGCCATTATTTGCACCATTATAAAGGGCTTTTAGCTCCATTTCCAAGCAACGAGCAGTCATAGATAGACTTTGCCAAGCGGGGCAGTTATATTGCCAAATATAATGGCAAATATAGGGAGGGCGACCCTTATTCCTACCATTTGCCAGCGGTCGCTTTTTCTTTGCTGATTTACTCATGGCTAAACCACATTGTTTTTATAAGCCAGCACGCCCCTCTTGCATCTATTGCACCAGATGGCAACAATTTGGTGATAATAAACCGCAGGGCAAATAATTTACTGCAACCTATGAGGCAGTGTTGCCAGTGCTGCAAATCTTTTTGCTGTGAATTGCTTTTATAGTTTTTTAGATAATGGATATTGCTCATAATGCCTCACGACTTGCATCTATACGATTAGCAATCCATGCTTGTACATCTGCTTCTAGCCACCCAACAGCGCGGATGCCTAACGATATAGGTTTTGGAAATTTTTTTGTTTTTATGAAAGCATAAATTGATGAGCGTGAAAGTGCTGTAACTTTCATTACTTCTGGTAGTTTTAAGATTTTTGACATAATTTGTTTTCCCTAATGTTAATAAGATGCAAATGCACCTTGTTAAGCATTCTAGGAAAAACTGTTGGATTAAGCATGGGGAAGAAAGGGTGTTTCTGTGCTGTTTTTTTGGCAAAAATTACCCCTAAATGCTTGCCTTTCGGTTTTTATATTCGTTGATGGTCTTTTTAATTAAATCACTAAATGTTTCTGTTCCATCATCTATGGTATAAATAATGCCTTGTAATAAGACATTTACGCAGTTAGCAAAGCAGGGTTTGTTCGCGCTGATTGTTGATGTGGGGGCTTTATTAAAACAACGCTCATAAGCGAAAGCTAACGCAATCAAAGCATTGTTGCGTCTTTTTTGCATTCGTCCGTTTGCCTTATAATCCTTAAATTTGTCATCGGAAATATTTTTAAGTGCAATATCCATCCATTGAGCAGTTAAGAAAAAATTTTCGGCAGAAATATTAATTTTGGGATTAAAACCCCTCTGTTTTTTTGCTTCTATATATTGCTCGTATATAAGTTCTTGTATGTATGCCCATTCTGGTTTTTTATAAACACGCAACATAGCTTCTACAAAGCCAGACAAATGCTTGCTCATGTTTTTTATTGCAACATTAGATGAATATTCTAATTCTTTTTTGGCTGGTGGAGTTATAGCAATTTCAAATACTGAAATTATAAAACTCATTTCTCTTATGAACACTTCCAAGCAATCTTCTTCATATATCGGAAGAAATAGTGCTTTTAGATTTTGATATGAATTTTCAATAATAAATTCTTGGTTGCCTTTTGCTAGCTGCTCAATGTTTTTATAAAGTAAAGATTGTGCGTATTGTCTAGGAAGTTCAAATTGTTCAATTATCTGTTTTTTTGTTTCTTCTAAAAGATATTCACCTATCAGCGATCTAGTTGCAGCACCAACCGACTTTGGGTTTTCATGATACTTTATCCAAAGAGTTTCCTTGATGTAATTGTGGACTGGATTTTTGCTATTACTCATTTTCTAAGCCCCATTTTTAGGATATTACTGCCATCATTTTTTACCACCCCATCCAACCAGTCCGCATATTCTTGCATCATCTTTTTGCGTTCTAGCAGATATTCAGCTCGGTTATATGCACCTCTGATTTTGTCGTCATCTTCATGGGCTAGTTGTCGTTCTATAACATCTTTATTATAGCCTTTTTCGTTGAGTATAGTGCTGGCAAGGGTGCGGAAGCCGTGACCAGTCATTTTGTTTTGATAGCCAAGCCGCCGCAAACCCATTAGCACAGTGCCATTGCTGATATGATTATGCTTGCTGGCTGGGCTATGGAAAACAAACGCTTTGCTTCCCGTCATCTTTTGCAACTCTTTTAAGATAGCGATGGTTTGATGGGATAGTGGCACAACATGCGGGCGTTTCATCTTCATGCGTTCTTTGGGAATATGCCACTCTTCTTTTTGCCAGTCTATTTCCTCCCATTTTGCACCAATCAATTCACCAGTGCGAACGAAAGTAAGCATCAGCAGCTTGATTGCATATTTGGTGAAGTTTTCGCCTAGCCCTTCTATCTTTTGCAGTAGTGCGGGAAGCTCGCTAGGGTGAATGCAAGCATGGTGATTTTCTTGCTTGCTTGGCAGAATATCACGCAAATCCGCTTCTGGGTTGTGGGTGCATAAACCGCGCTGGGCGGCATAGCGGAAAACCTGAGCAATTATTTGCTTCATGCGTTTGGCTGTTTCAATCGTGCCGCGCTTGCCCATTGCTTCCACCACCGCCACAACTTCGGGAATGGTGATTTCGGTTATCGGCAAATCGCCAATTTTAGGAAAAACATGTTGTTCCATGCGGGCTAGGCACTGGGTGGCGTATTTCTGATTGAGCTTATCCTTTTTCATTTCTAGCCAACGGCAGGCGATTTTCTCAAAGCTATTGTCGCCTGCTTCGGCATTGCGGAGTTTCTTGATTTTCTTTTCACGGGTGAGGTGTTTGCCAGTTTCGGCGATTTCTTTTGCGGCATCACGCTTTTTTCTGGCTTCGGCAAGAGTCATTGCTGGATATTTGCCAAGAGCAAGCATTTGCTCTTTCGCGTTCAAATAGTAGCGTAAACGCCAGAATTTGCCGCCAGCAGGTGAAACTTCTATACACAAGCCGCCACTATCGGCAATCCGATAAACTTTATCTTTTGGTTTTAGGTGCTTTATTTGTAATTCGGTTAGTGCCATTTGCCAGCCTCCATGGGTAGAAATTCTACCCGCAAATCTACCCGTATTTTGGGTGGATTTCAACAAATCTCTTTGGACGGCGATAAACGATGTTATTGCTGTAAGTCTTGATTTATCTAGGGTTTTTGGATTTTGCTGGACGCTGTAAAACTATTCTCT
>SXRF01000113.1 GCA_005792635.1 Rickettsiales bacterium | reverse complement strand
CTGGCATCCACCACGAGCAGCGAACCCTCGCAAGCCGCCAGCGAACGGCTCACCTCATACGCAAAATCCACATGCCCCGGTGTGTCCATCAGGTTTAGCATATAGGTTTCGCCATTGTCTGCCTTGTATTTCAGGCGCACCGTTTGTGCTTTGATGGTGATGCCGCGCTCTTTTTCAATGTCCATGGAATCCAGCACCTGCGCCGACATTTCGCGCAGCTCCAACCCGCCGCAATACTCAATGAGGCGGTCAGCGAGCGTGGATTTCCCATGGTCAATATGGGCGATGATAGAAAAATTGCGGATATGTGAAAGGTCAGTCATGCGCTGGTTTTTAAGGGAATAGGCTAGAGAGTGCAAGGAATTATTTGTTTTTGTAATAAATGAGTTTATAAAGAAATGGATTATTGGCAAAGAAATTATAAACCAGCAACATCCACATGAGTAATCGTTACCTTCCCAAGAGTCTGTTTGGTCGTGCGCTGCTTATTTTGGTGCTGCCGACCTTGTTTATTCAGATGGTTACGGTTTATATATTTTTTGATCGCCATTTGGACAATATCACCCGCCACATGTCCACCACTCTTGCGGGGGAGGCGGCGTTTCTCGTCAATCAATTAAAAGATACGCCAGCCAAGGAAAAACCAAAGGTGGTTGATGAGTTTTCATCGGCAACTGGTGTTAGCGTTTCGTTTGAAGAAGTTGAGGCGTTCAATCCAAAGAAAACGGTTAGGGATTTTCCTGAATTTCAAGAGATACTTCGCAGCAAAATCGATGAAGATTTTACGGTGCGCCGTGGTAAAGATGGCGATGTTGTGAATATCCGCATTAAATTACCCACGCAAACCCTAAAAATTCAAACCTCGTCAAAACGCTTGGAAAGCCGCACGGCAATGGTTTTTGTTGCGTGGATGCTGGGGGCAAGCTGCTTGTTTCTGTTCATCGCGGTGATTTTCCTGCGCAATCAAATTCGCCCGATAACGAGGCTAGCCGAGGCGGCGGATAGTTTTGGGCGGGGTGTTGATACGCCAGATTTCCGTCCACATGGCGCAACCGAAGTCCGCAAAGCTGCTCGCGCTTTTATAACCATGCGTGAACGCATCCGTCGTCAAATCCGCACCCGTACCGATATGTTATCGGGAATTTCGCATGACCTACGAACGCCGCTTACTCGCATGAAATTGCAGCTTGCTATGCTGCCAGAAGAGGTAAGCAAACGCAGTGATATGCGCGAGGCGATAGACGAATTAGATGATGATGTGCAGCAAATGCAGCAGATGATACAGGAATATCTTGATTTTGCTCGTGATGAGGGACGCGAAGAGGCGGTGCAAATTAATATTGGTGAATTCCTTGCCGATGTGGTGAGCGATTATACTCGTATGCAGCAAGCGGTTTCATTGACCATCGAAAACACGGCGGAGATTAGCCTGCGCCTTAGTGCTTGTCGGCGGATGTTGCACAATATTATTGATAATGCGCTGCGCTATGGCAAACGGTGTTACTTATCACTGCGTATAGTCGGAAGCTATGCCGAGATTGCAATTGATGATGAAGGTGCAGGAATTCCCGAAGATAAGCGCGATGTCGTTTTTAAGCCGTTTAACCGACTTGAAGCGTCACGCAACACCAAAACTGGTGGCGTTGGACTTGGGCTTACTATCGCCCGCGATGTCGTTCTTGCCCATGGTGGCAGCATCGCACTTGACAGCGCACCAGTTGGCGGGTTACGGGTAGTTATAAAACTACCTTTATAAGGGTACTCAAAATTATAAGGGTACTCAAAAATTTTTGAGAGGTATAAAAATGTCCACTCGTGTTGAAAAACTAACAGAATTCCGACATGCTGACTTGAATGAATTATGCAGCGCAACCGAGGACGCAATCCGCGAGGGTATCGGTTTTAATTGGGTTTTGCCACCGGGGAGTGATGTTTTAGAGGCTTACTGGAAAGGGGTTTTGGTCGTGCCTGACCGTGTATTATTCGTGGGCAGGTTGGACGGAACTCTGGCGGGTAGCATACAGCTATTAAAACCGGGGCATAGCAAGGAAACCTCATCATTTTGCGCGTCAATGGAAGCGCATTTCGTTGCCCCATGGGCGCGAGGGCATGGGTTGGCGAAAATGCTGTTGGAGGCCGCTGAACGCGAAGCGCGGGCGCAGGGTTTTTCGGTGGTGAAGCTAAGTGTGCGTGCTACGCAAGATCGCGCTATAAAGCTCTATGAAGAGCATGGCTATATGCACTGGGGAACGCTGCCATATTACGAGCTGGTAAATGCACAGATGATCGCAGGGCGGTTTTACTATAAAAATGTAGATCCGCTAACTTCGCTGATATAGATCCCAAAAAAAGGCGTAATTAAAAAATGGCATCCACACGATAGTGTATGGATGCCATCAAGCAGAAATTAGAAATAACGACTAGAATTTATAGCCAATACCAACACCCACAATCCATGGGTCGATATTAACATCCGCACGCACCGTGCCACCGTTGAATTTTGCGGTGGTGTCAATGAATACTTTTTTCACATCCAAGTTTGCATACCAGTTGCCAGAAAGTGGAACATCCACACCAGCTTGCAACGCAGCACCGAAGCTGTTGTCATAGTCAACGCTTGAAAGTGAGCCAGCATCTTCACCATAGAAAATGGTATAATTAATACCAGCACCAACATAAGGCTTAAAGCCTGTGAACTGGGTGAAATGATATTGCAGAGTAAGAGTTGGTGGCAACACCCAAGCATCACCAACATCAACGCTCGCACCCGCCGCTGAGCCGATTGCTTTTACATCATGGCGGGTGGTGGCAAGAATAAGCTCCGCCGCAATATTTTGGGTAAAGAAGTAGGTGAAATCCAGCTCTGGCATAACGCTGTTATCAACTTTTGCCTCACCACCAAGCGTTCCCGCTACATCAATGGTGCTGCTTTCTTGTGGAATAACGCCAATAGCGCGGGCGCGGATTAGCCAGTCACCAGCCTTAAAACCGTCTGAAGATGCGGCGGCAACGGGACTGCTTGGGCTTGCGGTTTTGCTCTTTGGCGCAGCAAACGCAGGCTGCACAAGCAGAGTGGTTGCGAGCAAAGGTAGAATAAGTTTTTTCATCGTTTTTTCCTTCCGTATTACTTAGAGTTTATAAAAAATTGCTTAAAACAAGCACTTGCTACAACAATTTTTATTGAAAAATCTTGATATATGTCAAGTCAACCTTTGTAAAATAACACTAGTGTTAGCAAGTTGTTTAACCAATTTTTTGAGGGATGTTTTATGAGTATTGAAAATCACAGCTTAGTTAAAGAATTTCCAGAAATGCGCGAAAAAATTCACCAGTTGAAGACGGGTGATAACCATTTTGCACGGCTTTTTGCTGAATATGACGAAGTTGAACACGCTGTTCACCGTATTGAGGCGGGGGCGGAGGCGGCATCGGACGATCGCCTAGAAGAATTAAAAAAACAACGCCTGAGCTTGAAAGATGAGCTTTTTGGGATGTTGAAAAAAGCCGCTTAAGGTTTTTATTGCGATTTAGATGGTGGACAGATGGCGGGTGGTGGCTATAATTGTTATCCACCTGCCTTTTGTTATTGTCGCAATTTATGAAACCAATTCAAAAAATAACTTCTATAGAGCAGCCGTCGCTGGATTTGCAGTTGGCATCTATTGGCGACCCGTTTTCTGACAAAGCCAAGATTTTATCGATTTGTCGGGGCTGGTTGATATATCAACAGGAAGTCATAAAATCCGAATTTATTACCACTGGCAAGGTGGCGAATTTGCTGGTTGGGCATAGTAAATTGGTCGATGCTTTAATTGCCGCTATTTATTCTCTTGTTGCACAGAATGAAAAACAGAATGAAAAAAACATCTCAGTAATTGCTGTTGGTGGCTATGGTCGCAGCGAACTTTTCCCCTATTCTGATATTGATATTTTGTTTATCTATGACAAGACGCAGGAAAAACGCGCGGCGCAAATCTCCGAGTTTATATTATATATATTATGGGATTTGGGTTTCAAAGTTGGTCAATCGCACAGAACTATCGCAGAAGCCTTGGAGCTAGCAACGGCGGATATAACCATTCGCACCAGCCTAGTGGATACGCGGTTAATCGTTGGCGATAGCAAGTTATTTGCGACCTTGCAAAAGCGGTTCGAAAGCGAAGTTATCAAGGGAAAAGAGCTTGAATTTGTGGAGGCAAAACTGGCAGAGCGCGACAGCCGTCATGCGCGTTTTGGCGATTCTCGCTATATGCTTGAGCCGAATGTTAAAGAGGGAAAAGGTGGGCTTCGAGATGCTCATACGCTGTGGTGGCTGGCGAAAGTGGTTTATGGAGTGGATAAAATTGGCGGTTTGGTAGAGCGCGGGCTGGTTAGCCGCGAGGAATACCGCGCTTTTGAACAGGCAAAAAGCTTTTTATATCGCGTTCGCGCTCATTTGCATTACATCACAGGGCGGGCGGAAGAACGCCTGACTTTCGACCACCAATACTCGCTGGCGGTGGCGATGGGGTTTTCGCATCCGCATATTAACCGCGCTATTGAACGCTTTATGCGCCGCTATTTTGTTTCTGTTCGCATCATTGGCAGCACAACGCGGATTTTTTGCGCTCTGCTGGAGGATGAGAAAAAGCGCAAACCTCGGCTATCAATAGCCAGTCTATGGCATAATAAATGGAGCTTGGGCGGCTTTAAGATAGACGGTGAACGGCTCACTGTAAAAAATGAAAATGCCTTTGAAAAATCACCTGTAATGATGATCGAATTATTTCGCGTTGCACAGCTGCATGATTTGGATATTCATCCACATGCTCTTAAATTAATCGGGAAAAACCTGCATCTGATTGACAAAGAATTACAGCATGACGAAAAAGCCAACACGCTGTTTCTTGAAATTTTACTCCATAAAAAATCCGCGGAAACTGCACTCAGGCGCATGAGCGACGCGGGAGTTCTCGGGCGGTTTATCCGCGAATTCGGGCGCATAATCGGGCAGACGCAGTTTAACATGTATCATGTTTATACGGTTGATGAGCATACTCTTGTCGCCATCGGAATTCTACATGCGGTTGAAAATGGTTTGTTGAAAGAGGAGCTGCCGCTGGCTAGTGATTTAATCCACCGCGTTCGCCTGCGCCGTGTTTTATATGTTGCGCTGTTTTGTCATGACATCGCCAAAGGGCAGGGGGGCGACCATTCCGAGCTTGGCGAAAAAGTTGGGATTCGCCTTGCCACTCGCCTTGGTTTTACGCATGACGAAATAGAAACTGTTGGCTGGCTTGTGCGCTATCATTTGTTGTTTTCTAGCACTGCCACCAAGCGCGATTTCAACGATCCCAAAACCATTCAAGATTTTGTGGCGAGTGTGCAATCACCAGAACGCTTGAAGTTATTATTGGTACTTACTGTCGCCGATATTCGTGCTGTAAGCCCCCATGCGTGGAATGAGTGGAAAGCGGTTTTGCTGCGCGAATTATACACCCGCGCTGAGCAATATATGGGAACGGGAAAAGTTGAGCTAAAACAGCAGCAAGAAGAGCAGTTCCTTGCCGATTTACGCAAGCATTTAATTGGGTGGAGCGAGCGCGATATAAATCATTATGTCGAGCAGGGAAGCCCGAGTTTCTGGGCAAGTGTGCCACCAGATCGTCACGCGGTTATCGCCCGTATGATGCGCGAAGCGGAAAGCAAAAGCCAGCCACTACTCATTGATACTCAGCATGATTATGATCGTTGCGTCAGCGAAATAACCGTTTGTACACTTGATGATCATGGTTTGTTTTCCAAAATCGCGGGCGCAATGTCGCTGGCTGGCGCGAATATTATCAACGCTAAAATTTTTACACTGAAAAACGGTATTGCGGTTGAAATTTTCCAGATACAAGATCTGAGTGGGGAAGTGTTTGACAGCGCGGGAAAATTGGCAAAAATGTCGGTATATATTGAGCAGGTTTTGTCTGGCGAGCTTAACATCGCCAAGGAGTTCTCGCGCCGCACAACAGGTTATCTCAAGCCGCGCAATAAAGCTGTTCCCCTGCTTGGTCAGGTTTTGGTGGATAATGAAGCCAGCAGTTTGCACAGTGTAATTGAGCTAACCAGTAGGGACAGGGCAGGGTTGCTGCATGATGTAACCAGCACTATCGCAGGCCTTGGGCTATCCATCGTCACCGCCCATATTTCAACCTATGGCATGCAAGTGGCGGATGTGTTCTATGTAAAAAATAATTTCGGGCTAAAAATCACCCATGAATTAAAGCTAAAACAAATCAAAGAAACCCTTATGAAAGTTTTGATGGGCGAGCGTTAATCTATATTTGGCACGAAGTTTGCTGTAACCACCACGAGATTATTTTTATCCGTGGGCTGGTTTATGACTCTAAACAACACTTTTAATATCGGCATCAGTGGCTTGCTCGCGCAAAGCACCAAAATTACCACGATTTCGGATAATATCGCCAATCTTAATACGGTTGGTTATAAGGGCTATACGACTGATTTTCTATCGTTAGTGCAGAGTGCGGGGAATTCTGTTCTGGATAGCCATAATGGTGCGCGTTCCAGCTCGCGTCAGGATGTTTCAAAACAAGGCGAAATATCGCCCAGCGGCAAGGTTACTGATATTGCGGTAAATGGGGACGGGCTTTTTGTGGTGACGGACAGCACCACTGCGGGCAGCTCGCTGATTTATACTCGTGCTGGCGCGTTTTCGCCTGATAAAGACGGAAATTTCCGCAACAGCGCGGGTTTTTACTTGCAAGGTTGGCAGCTGGATTCTACTGGCGCACTTCCCGCGGCTTTGCAAGCTGCAAGCTATGACTCGGCAAGTGCGATTAGCAACTTGAGCTTGGTTAATGTTGCCGCGTCCAACAGCCTATCTGTGCCAACCAGCAGCGTCGCCATCAAAGCCAATCTTAACTCGGCGCAGGCGGCGTATAACCCAACAGGAAATATCAGCTTTACCAACAACCCAACGGCGGGCGATACCATTAGCATTAACGGCGTGACTTGGACATTTGTTGCCAGCGGTGCGACGGGCAATCAAACCAATATCGGCGCGAATCTGGACGCAACGCTTACCAATCTAGTGGCGGATTTGAACGCTGATATTTCTAGCGGCAATCCACTACGCAATACGGGGCTTATCACCAACCCAAATGTTGGCGACACTATCACCATTGGCGGCGTAACCCGTACATTTGTTGCTAGTGGGGCGACGGGCAACCAAACTAATATCGGCGCGAATCTGGACGCAACTCTTGCACAGTTGGCAATTGATACGGGTATATCACTCAATCCGCCATTGGCAAAAGCCAGCTATACAAATATTGCTGGCTCAAAACTTGGCGTAACCTATAACGCGCCGTCTTCTTTCCAAATTCCCGCTAGCCAGAATTTTTCCGCAGGCGACAAGGTTACAGTAAATGGCGTAGTCTGGGAATTCGTCGCCAGCGGTGCAACTGGTCATCAAATTAATATCGGCGCAAGCCTTGACGCAACTCTCACGCAGTGGGCAACGGACTTAAACGCCTCCACCAACCCTCTACTCACCACCGCTACTTACGCGAATGTTGGCGGCACTAGGCTGGTGGGAACGAATATTGGCAGCGCGGCAAGCTTCACTCTGGCTTCTGGCAATGCTAACGGCGTTGCTTCGCCGCTTTTGGTCTATAACGCCGCAGTTTCAACCAATAATATGACTAGCGGCGCGATTGTTTCGCAGTTCAACCGCGGCACGACAATTATTGATAATAACGGCGTCGCGCATGATGTTAGCATAAATTTTCTGAAGACGGATATTAACAGTTGGGCGGTGGAAATAAGTGCCGTCCCTGCGACGGATGTTACCAGCACTGGCGGGCAGATTGCCGCAGGCACTCTCACTTTTAATGGTGACGGCACTCTTGCTTCCATAAGCCCGTCACTCTCTAGCGCGATTACATTTCCGTGGACCAGCACAGGCACTACACCAACCAATTCCACCACCGCCACCACTGACAATATCGTTACTTTTAACTGGGGTGAGGCAGGGGCGCAATTTGGCACAACAGGTGCGACAATTATCGGCAAAGCAGACGGAATGCGGCAGGTGGCAAGCGGATACACGGTTGATTCTGTCATACAGGATGGTCACGCCGCTGGCAGCCTTAAAAGCATAGAAATAACTGATGGCGGCGTTGTCACAGGGCATTACAGCAATGGGTCAAGTCAGGCATTATATATTATTCCACTGGCGAAATTCATCAATGCTGACGGGCTTAATGGCTTGTCGGGTAATGCCTATAATGACTCCAGCACTTCTGGCTTTGTCAATTTATTTGCTCCAAGCAAAGACGGAGTTGGTGCGATTGTTTCCAGTGCGCTGGAGAATTCCACCGTTGAGCTTTCGTCGCAGCTCACCGATATTATCGTCGCCCAACGCGCCTATCAGGCAAACACCAAAACCATCACCACCTCTGACGATATGCTAAAAACCATCGCACAGATGCTCGGTTAGCTAGGTTAGAGACCCTTAGGAACGCACAGCGAGCGCGAGCCTTTGTCGCTCATGAATGATAAAATATCCTGTACGGCTTGAATATCTTTATACTCCGCCTTGGCGATTTCGGCGCGGGCGGCGAGTGTGCCTTCGTTTTCTTCAAAAATCATTTTATAGGCATTGCGAAGAGCGTGGATGGTGTCGCGGTCAAAGCCTCGGCGTTTCAAGCCCACAAGGTTTAGCCCTGCAAGGTTGGCTCGCTCACCCATAACCGAGCCGTAAGGTATCACATCATGCTCAACGCCAGACATGCCGCCGATTACGGCTTGTGCGCCGATGCGAACAAACTGATGCACCGCCGCCAGCCCGCCGATGATGCAGAAATCACCAACTTCCACATGCCCAGCCAGAGTCGCATTATTGGCGAGGATAACATGGTTGCCAAGCTGGCAGTCATGTGCCACATGCGCCCCCACCATGAACAGGCAGTTGTTGCCCACCCGTGTCACCATGCCGCCGCCTTCAGTGCCGCCGTTCATGGTTACATGTTCGCGGATGGTGTTGTTATCGCCGATAATCAGCTGGCTTGGCTCGCCGTGATATTTTAAGTCCTGCGGAATATGTCCGAGCGAGGCAAACGGATATATCGTGCAGTTTTTCCCAATCGTCGTATTGCCGCTGATGGATATATGTGAAATAAGCCGCGTGCCGTCACCAATGCTTACGCTGCCGTCAATAACGCAGTATGCGCCAATGCTTACATTCTCGCCGAGCGTCACGCCGTCACCAATTATCGCAGTTGAGTGGATTTTATTGGTCATAGCTCTTGTACATTTTCTGTTGATGGTGTTGCCGCATTTATGGCGGTAGCTGATAATGAAGGGCTGGGTTTAGTTTGTTCTAACACAGAACATGCAGCTTCTATACCGATTATAAATAGCTTGTGGCTAGCTAGTGTGCCTTGTGCATCATATTTTCCCAATTCTTCGCCGACTTTTTTGTGTTTTATTAAATTATCATAGTAGGCAGACCATTCTCTAGTGAAATCATTGGTCATAAAGTTTGTATCTATAGCCTCTACACTAGTCAGATAACCTGCTAAATCGTTTTTTCCTTCTATATTGGTTTCCAATAGTGCAAAAATTGTAGCGGTTAAAGAAGCGTACAGAACTTTATTGTTAACGGCATCAATTCCCCACTCTGCACACTGCTTTATAATTGCTGATTTTCCAGCATTCAAAGCTCTTGTTCTAATCCAGTCGTCATTTTGAATTAGTGTCATAGCTCTACGCCACAATCATCGCGCAGATTACGGCTTCGGCGACTTTTACGCCGTCAACTGTGCCAACACACGCGAATTTCCACACATTTTTGCGGGCTTGTTGTTTATCAACCCGCACATGCAGCGCGTCACCTGGCCCTACGGGTTTGCGGAATTTTGCTTCGTCAATGGACATAAAATAAACCAGTTTTCCTTCGGCTTCTTTGCCCATGGTGTTCACCACCAAAACCGCTGCCGTCTGCGCCATTGCCTCAATAATCAGCACCCCCGGCATAACGGGTTTTCCCGGAAAATGCCCAGTGAAAAACGGCTCATTGATGGTTACATTTTTTAAGCCAATGGCAAATTCGCCAAGCTCTTGGTCAATGATGCGGTCAATCATCAGGAATGGATAGCGATGCGGTATCATCTCCATGATGCGCTCAATAGGTAGAATTTTTTGTTCTTTTTCCATGTTTTATTTGTCCTTTTGTATTTAGTAATTAGTATTTAGTAAATAGTTTTACTAGGTACTAAATACCAACTACTATTTACTATCTTTTTTACTACTTATTTTCTTTATTGCAATAGTTTGCCGATGCCATTCCACAATCGGCATGGCGGGTGCGCCGCCGTAAGTTGCGCCTGCGGGGACATCGGTCATTACTCCTGAGCGGGCGGCAATTTTCGCGCCGCTGCCGATGGTGATATGCCCAGAAAACCCAGCCTGCCCGCCGACCAGAACCCCGTCACCAATATGGGTGCTGCCCGCGATGCCAACTTGGGCGGCAATCATGGTGAATTTGCCAATGGTGACATTATGCCCGATTTGCACGAGATTGTCTATCTTGCTGCCCATGCCGATAGTTGTGTCATGCCCTGCGCCGCGGTCTATGCAAGTTCCAGAGCCAATTTCCACCTCGTCGGCGATTAGTACGCGCCCGAGTTGCGGCACTTTGGCAACGCCCTTTTTCCCAGCGGCATAGCCAAAGCCGTCCTGCCCGATATGCACACCGCGGTGGATGGTGACTTTATTGCCGATAATGGCGTGGGTTATGGTGCTGTTCGCGCCGATATGGCAATCATCGCCAATTTCCACAAATTCACCGATCATCACACCAGCATCTATCCGCGTGTTTTTGCCGATTTTTGCGGTTGGTGCGACATGTGCTGTGGGCGCAATATAGGCGGTTGGAGCAGGGAAGGGATAAAATTTTTGCGCGGTAATCGCGTAGGCGTAATATGGTTCTTCAGTGATAAGCGCGGTCATTCCAGAGGGCGCGAAACCAGCATATTTCGCCCGCACAAAACACGCGCCAGCCTTGCTCACCTTAAAAGACGCCAGATATTTTGCATTGTCAAAAAAACTAATGTCGCTCGCACCTGCAGTTTCAAGTGGAGCGACATTGGAAAATTTTTTTGCACCATCATCAGATGAGGAGACAGCACCAGTGAGGGTAGCTATTTCACCAATAGTAGCCTCACCAGTGCTTTTGAAGAATGCGTTACTTGGCATTATTTTTTATCGGATTTTTCAGCTGGAGCATCAAATTTAACATCCAGTTTTGCCAGTTTTTTATTCAGGCGATCCAAAACTTCGCTAGAAATATCAAGGCTTTTATCAGCAAACAAAACTTGCGAAGTTGGCACAGCTAGAACAAAGCCTTTTTCTTTCGCAATGTCAGCAATAATGTCGGTCACGACTTTTTGAATGTCGTTAAGCGAGCGTTCAAATGCGCCGTCTAGCATAGCTTTTTTAGACTGCACATCTTTTTGCATTTCGGTTGCTTTAGTGCGGAATTCGCCAACTTTTTTCTCAAAAGCTTCTTTAGAAAGCACTGATTTTTGCTTACCAAGCTCTTGGTCTTCTTTTTTCAATTCTTCTTCTTTTTTAGAGATAGAAGCTTGGAAAGATTTTTGTTTGCTTTCCAACTGTTCGCGCACTGATTTCGCAGCGGTTGAATCTTTCATAACTTGCTGGATATTAACTACAGCAACGATTGGCTTTGCTTCTTCAGCAAAAACAGGCGCAGCAAAAGCAAGAGAAATCGCGGCAACTAAGCCATAAATAGAAGAAATTTTCATAACAGTCCTTTCGTTATTTTGTTTATATTCGTTTATATTAAATTAAAATCTCGTACCAAAACTAAAACGGATAGTTTCGGTTTGGTCATAATCCGCCTTAACCAAAGCCTTGGCAAAATCAATGCGAATTGGCCCAAATGGCGAAGTCCACAGTAAGCCAACGCCTGAAGAAACCCGCATGGACTTATCTTCGGAAACGCCAGCACCAGTGTCGTCAATCTCCCACAAACTACCAATATCAGTGAACACCGCACCAGAAATGCCAAGCTCATCAGGAAGTCCAATTGGGAATTTTAATTCACCAGTTGCCGTGTAATAAGCATTTCCGCCCAGCGCGTCAAGTGTTGAAGTGTCTCGAGGGCCAATACCCGCATTTTTGAAGCCGCGCAAATCATCGCCACCAACGAAGAAGCGATCGTTAATGCGAACATCATGCCCGTTCATGCCAAAAGCATAGCCGCTAGAGCCAGAAATACTAGTTTTCCATTTGCTGGTTATCGGGTAGTAATAAGCCGCTTTTACATCATGTTTTAGATAATGAGAGTCGCCACCAATCCCAGCGTATTCCTGTGAAATCTTGAAGAAATAACCGCTGGACGGGTCTTGCTTGTTGTTTCTATCGTCGTATGTAAAGGCTTGGCTGATAGATGAATTCACATTTTTCCCCGCCTGATCACGGATATAGCGCGACGCTTCTGGCGTGACATCGGTCACATTATTTTCACGAATAGAATAGGTTATATCATGCTTCAATTTTTCCTGTATGGTGTAGCCAGTACGCAAATTAACGCCCTTGGTGTCCATATTATACGAGCTTTGGGTTAGGAAATCCTGCTTGGTGCGATAAATGTCAAAACCCGCTGCTAGCTCGCGGTCAAGGAAATACGGCTCGGTAAAGCCAAGCTCAATTTGTTTGCGGCGCGAAGCAACGGTCAGGTTGGTTTTTAGCTCCTGTCCGCGACCGAGCAAATTGCTTTCGCTCACGCCAAAATTACCCAAAACGCCGTCTGCGCTAGAAAAACCAGCACCAATTGTCACTTGTCCAGTTGATTTTTCTTTCACATCAACATTCACCACGGTTTTGTCGGGTGCGCTGCCTTGCTCGTTTTTTATATCAACTTTTTCAAAGAAATTGAGATTGTTCAATCGTTGTTCCGAGCGTTGCAATTTAGAGCTGTTATAAGCATCGCCCTCGCTTAAGCGAAATTCGCGGCGAATAACCTCATCCAGCGTCCGCACATTGCCCGTAACATTGATGCGTTCTACATATACCCGCGGGCCGGGTTTGATAACATAAGTGACATTGGCGATTTTTTTCTCGCGGTCTTTGTCAAGTTTTGGCTGAATATCGGTGAAGGCATAGCCAAGATCGCCAAGTCGTTTGGTCATCGCGTCCACAGTTTCTTCAACCTTGCTTGCGTCATAAGTCTTGCCAGTTTTGCTGGTGATAATGTCGCTAAAATCTGGCTTCTCGCCGTCTTTAAGCTCGCTTACAACACTAACTTCACCAAAGCTATATTGCACACCTTCATCAACTACAAATGATAGGTAAAAAGCGTCTTTTTTCGGCGAAAGCTCGGCATGGGCAGATTTAACCTGAAAATCAGCATAGCCCTCGTTTATATAATATCGGCGCAGCAATTCTTGGTCAAATTGCAGGCGGTCTTGGTCGTATTTATCGCTGTCGGTGAAGAATTTATACCAGCGGGTTTCCTCGGTGCGGATGGCTTTCCTGAGGTCGCTATCGCTAAATTGCTCATTGCCGATGAAGCTGATTTTTTCCACCTGCGCGGTAACGCCTTCGCTGATTTCATAGACTAAATCAACGCGGTTTTGGTCTTGCTTGATGATTTTGGGCGTAACTGTCGCGTTATAGCGACCGCCACGGCGGTAAATATCCAAAATTCGCTTCACATCCGCCTGCACCTTGTCCTGCGAATAGATAGAACGCGCTTTTAGGTCAATTTCTTTTTCTAAATCAGCGGTTTCAACGCGTGAGTTACCCTCAAACGCCACCTGATTAATAATCGGGTTTTCATTCACCCGCACCACCAGAATATTGCCGTCGCGCAGTATTTTTACATCTGAGAAAAAGCCCGTTGCGTAAAGGTTTTTGAGGCTGGCATCAATATCCGCCTGATTAAACTCGCTGCCCGCATGCAGCCCGAGATAGGAAACCACTGTGCGACCTTCAACCCGCTTATTGCCTTCAACGCGCACTGCGTCAATCACTCCGAGCGAATCCATGCCAGCTTGCGAAACAGCAGGCGCAGCATCCACCGCGAAAGCCGCAGAACCAGAGAAGCCCGCCAGCAGCAAAGCCCACACAGAAGCCGAAAGAATAGAATTATTTTGCATCACGCACTCATCGTTAAAAGGCTTGAACAAAGGCTACTAATGCTGCAAATTATCGTATAAATCAAGCGCAAACATTCATACCATTTTTATGTGCAGAATATTACACAAGACGACATACATCTCGTTTGTCACCCCGTGCTTGTCACGGGGTCTGGCTTTCTTGACATATAAGCAAGGGAAAAGCCGAGCTTTTCTTTCCAGATCCCGCAATAAATGCGGGATGACAGCCAGTAAATTACGAAGCTGCGTAGGGTAATTATGTACCTAACAGCACCCAATCTTTCAGAAATTTCAGTCATAAGGCACGGCTTTTTCGGGCGCAGTGGCGGCGTGAGTGCGGGGATTTATGCCTCGCTCAATTGTGGCTATGGGTCTAATGATGAATTTGAGTTAGTTAGTGAAAATCGGGCGCGGGTGGCAATCGCTCTCTGCGCGAAACCCGAAAGCTTATGCACAGTCCAGCAGATTCATAGCCCAACGGCGTTGATTGTGGAAACGCCGTGGGAGCATAAAAACGCGCCCGAGGCGGACGCGCTGGTAACGCGAAAATCTGGTATTGTACTCGGAATACTCACCGCGGATTGCCTGCCTATATTATTTGCTGATGGGAGGAACGGGGTTATCGCTGCGGCACATGCTGGCTGGAAGGGGGCGGTGGGCGGCGTTATTGAAAATACCATTAACAAAATGGAAGAAATCGGGGCGCAGCGAGAAAACATAGCCGCCAGCATCGGCCCTGCCATCGCGCAAAGCTCGTATGAGGTGGGGGCGGAATTTTACGATAGATTTTTGGCTATGAGTGCAGAAAATGCTCGGTTTTTTTGTAAAAACCCTCCCGTCATACCAGCGAAAGCTGGTATCCAGACGATAGAAAAGCTGGATACCGACTTTCGTCGGCATGACGAAGGTGGGGATGACAAATATCTATTCAACCTACCAGCATATGGTAAGTCGCGTTTGGAACGAGCGGGAATTTCGCAAATAAATATCATTGCCAAGGACACTTGTTTTAACGATAATGAGTTTTTCAGTTATCGGCGTAGCTGTTTGCGGGGTGAACCTGCTTATGGTCGCCAGCTTTCGGCAATTGTGATGGTTTAGGAAAATTAAGTATGACAATAATACCTTTTGATGACCGCGATGGTTTTATTTGGTTTAACGGCAAAATGGTTGAATGGCGCGATGCCAAGGTGCATGTGCTAACCCATGGTTTGCATTATGGTTCTTGCGTGTTTGAGGGCGTGCGCGTTTATGGTGGCAAGATTTTTAAGCTGCGCGAGCATACCGAGCGATTAATTAATTCGGGCAAGCTGCTTGGTTTTGATATTCCATATACCGTTGCCGAATTGGAAGCGGCGCAGCTGGAAACCATTAAAAAACAAGGCGTTGAAAATGGCTATATCCGCCCTGTGGCGTGGCGCGGTAGCGAGATGATGGCGATTTCCGCGCAGGCAACAAAAATTCATGTCGCAATCGCCAGCTGGCAATGGCCGAGCTATTTCAGCAAGGAAGCGCGGGAGCGCGGGCTGCGTTTGCAAATTTCGCGGTGGGCAAGACCTGCGCCAAATACTGCGCCAACAGCGAGCAAAGCTGCGGGGCTATATATGATCTGCACCATTTCAAAACATGCGGCGGAAAAAGATGGTTTTGATGATGCTCTGATGCTGGATTATCGCGGGTTACTCGCCGAAGCAACGGGCGCGAATATGTTCCTCGTTATGGACGGAAAAATCCACACCCCAACGCCTGATTGTTTCCTTGACGGTATAACGCGCAGAACAGTCATAGAACTGGCAAAAAAGCGCGGGATAGAGATAATCGAACGCCATATAAAACCCGAAGAACTGGCAAACGCGCAGGAAGTTTTCCTGACAGGCACTGCGGCGGAAGTAACGCCAGTCGGGCAGATTGGCGAGCAGAAATTTATCGTCGGCGCAGTAACCAAACAACTTATGGCGGATTATAGTGCCGCCGTTTTAGTTTAACATAATTGAAAGTTTATCGTGGCTCTATCGTTTCAGCAAATAATCTTAAACCTCCACCAATTTTGGGCGGCTCAGGGTTGTGTTATCCTGCAACCTTATGATATGGAGGTGGGGGCGGGGACTTTTCACCCTGCGACGGCTCTGCGCGCACTTGGCGAAAAGCCTTGGAAGGCAGCGTTTGTTCAACCTTCGCGCCGCCCGAAAGATGGCCGATACGGCGAAAACCCTAACCGTTTGCAGCATTATTATCAATATCAGGTGATACTCAAACCATCGCCCGACAATATTCAGGAATTATATCTGGAAAGCCTGAAAATGCTGGGTATTGACCCGCTGAAGCATGATATTCGCTTTGTAGAGGATGATTGGGAATCGCCAACTCTTGGCGCGTGGGGGCTGGGCTG
>SXRF01000112.1 GCA_005792635.1 Rickettsiales bacterium | reverse complement strand
TTGGTGATAACCACATCGGCTTTCGGCACGGCGGACATCATGCGATTTTTGGCGCGTTCCATCCGCAATTGGCGCAGGCGTTGCTTGATATGCGGGTCGCCTTCCGATTGTTTATATTCGTCTTTTAGCTCCTGCTTGCTCATGCGTAGGGTTTTTAGGTGTTGGAAGCGTTGATAGACAATATCAAACAAGGCGATAAAAAACATAACAATCGCCACGCCAATGGTCATTTTCCCAGCAAGCAGGGCAAGGAATAACAACATATTCTCGGTGCTGGTGTTGGGTAGTTGGCGGATGTGTGTTAGCTCATTATGAACGGAGATATAGGCGACAAAGCCAACGCCAATTACCTTGATAATATTCTTGATAAAGTCCACCATTGAGCGCATGGAAAATATACGCTTGAAACCCTCCATCGGCGATATTTTGCTGAATTTTGGCTTGATGGATTCGGCGGAAAGCACAAAGCCATGTTGCAAAAAACTGGTGGCGATGGCGGATATAATGGCGGCGAGCAGGGGCAGAGAAATAATAGCAAATCCGCCAAATGCCACCTTATATAGCAAAATGCCAAGCCCTTTTTGATCCGCCGCCAAGCTATCAGCACTGGAAAGAAACGGCACAAGCATCGCCTTGGTGTTTTTTAGAATCGGCGGAATTAGCCAAGCAACCGTCATGGCAAGGACAAGCAGCATCAAAAAATTGCCAAGCTCCTTGGAATTGGCAAGATTACCCTTTTCCCGCGCCTCGTCTAGTCGCTTCTGTGAGGGTTCTTCGGTCTTATTTTCCTGTTCTTCATCTGCCATCGTTATGCCATGTTTTTAACATAAATATCACGGTGCAAGAAAGGTCGCCAGTGTTTCCTTTATATAATCCATATACCACAGCATGATGCTGCTGCTGGCTATCATCAGTATGAAAAAGCTAATTAGCAGTTGTGGTGCGGACATGAGGAAGAAAATCTGGATATTCGGCATGATGCGGGCAATAATACCTGCGCCGAGATAGAGTATCAGCCCCACCACTAGATGCGGCGCGGCAAGCTGCATGGCGATGTGGAACGAGCTGTCCATAATATGGGTGGCGTGGTTGGCAAAATCTCCCATATTGGGGAATTCACCCGCGGTAAATAGGCTATAGCTATCGGCAAGCCCGCGCAGCATAAGATGGTGCAGGTCGGTGGCAAATAGCATCACCAAAGCCGCCATGCCCAGCAAGTTGCCCAGCGAAGTGCCTTGGCTTTGCGAATGCGTTAAATCCTGCACCACGGCGGATGACAAGCTGGACTGATAGGCGATAATCATCCCCGCCATGTGGATTGCGCCAATCAACATTCGGCTTAAACCGCCTATAAACAGCCCGATGATAATTTCCGCAGAAAGCAGCGCGAACAGGCTCATGATATTGGTCGGAGCATGGGGCAGGGCGGGCAGGTTGGGCGCGATGGCAACGCTCAATATTGCTGCCAACAACAGGCGGGCGCGGGCGGGAACATACGCCTCGCCAAACCCCGGAAGCAGCATAATCGCTGACCCCATGCGGCAGAACACTAGCAAAAACGCGAATAATTCCGATATCAATATGTTAGAGAGCATGGCGTACGCCTCTATTCTATATGCACTATTTTTTCATACAGCCGATTATTTAATTCGGTCATCTGTTCCAGCATAAATGGAAGGGTGAGGACGAGGACGAAAAGCATCGCCAGAACCTTGGGAACGAAGGTAAGAGTGGCTTCTTGAATTTGTGTGAGTGCCTGTACCAGCGCGATAATCAAGCCCACAACCAGCGCAGTTATCATCACAGGTGCGGCGATAATAACCAGCACCATAATCGCATCTCTAACTATTCCTATGACTTCAGCAGATTCCATGCTTCATTTATAGGAAATATATGTAGCTTTGCAAGTGGCTAAAGTTTTAATAATAATTATCCTA
Source organism: Rickettsiales bacterium (assembly GCA_005792635.1). Taxonomy (GTDB): domain Bacteria; phylum Pseudomonadota; class Alphaproteobacteria; order Rickettsiales; family SXRF01; genus SXRF01. Next base: position 16,007 of record SXRF01000112.1, on the reverse strand, counting down.
AAGGCGATTTATTTTGTATTAATCTGTGACGCCTGCATTAACTGTATATTAACTGCTTTGGGCGGAAAATGAACTTATGCAGAAAATACAAAAAACATTTTTGAGCATCGTTCGTCCAGCAGTTTTTGGCGTGTGCTTGCTTGCGGGTTCGTCTTATGCAAGTTCTGATGATGCGGTACTGAATCGGATTACTAGCAGCATCAGTTTAGTTTATGTTTCCGCATCGGAATGCAAAGGAACTCTCTCACCTGGCCCAGAGCAATATGTGCAACAAATAGATGATTATTTTACCAAGCTATACCCAAACGGAGCGGGATATTGGGCATTGCCACCAACTAGAGAAATGCAAACCAACAGAGAAATTTGCATAATAAATCTTGAAAGCAGCCTACTAAAATATCAAAGGTCTTTGTATGAATTCAGGATAAGCTATCCCAAGCGAATACAGCCGCCAATGTTGCTTGCCTATCGTTGGCGCGACAGAACGATAGAAAACGACACGCCGACATTCTCAACCTTGCCAATTTCATCACCAAAGGCAAGCAAGCCAGATTCACGGTTTTAGATTTTCTTCCCCAATTTGCCTCTTGTTGCGAATGATTATCAACTGCAAGTGAAAAAGCAGTGCTGCTTTTCCTCATTCCAAAGCACCATAGAACAAGCGTAACACGGGAAAATATGCTCTGGAAGTCAATAATTGCGCTAAGTAAGGCTAAGTGTGGTATGTTGAAAACCAATTGTTTTTTATGCAAAAATCGCTTGTTGTCCCGTGTCAAGCACGGGATGACGGTCACTGGGCGGGTTGTCACAAAAGCTTAACAAAAATCGGCTGGATTTCGTGCAAAGCCCATGCTAGCCTAACAATGGGTTGTTATAACTAGCTTTTACTGTGGGTTTTTAATGGTTGCAGCGCAAGACATAAAAGTTGAGTCATACTCCAAAACCGCCTTCAAAGGCAGTTGGGTTGGGCGCAGCCGTGCAATGTGGGCTGTTTCGTTCCTCGGGCTGGTTACTGGGCTTGCCATTGGCTTGATCGCGCCGTTTTTCCCCGTGCTGGCGGTTGGAGCATTCACGGCGGAGATGGCGGCGGCTAATGTGCTGGGTTCTATGGCGATTTTTGGCGCAAGCGGAATGGCGACGGGCTTTATCGTTGGTGGGTTCATCGGTGGAGCGTCAGGAGGTGTTTCGGAAGCGGCAAGAGAGGCGGAACGGCGCGACCTCGTCCGCACCAAAGCCATTGAGCAAGCAACTGGTTTGCAGATTCCTGAAGTGAATGTCGCGCAAAACAAGCCAGAGCAAAAATATTTTAATCCAAAGGTTGGGTTGCTATTCGCCACTTTCGGGGCGATTGCTGGCGGTATCATGGCGGCGGCGTTTGTTTTTAGTGGGGCAGGGGCAGCGGCGGCTGCAATTCCCGCGCTTTCTACACTTACTCATGGTGTAGTTGGGGCAGCCGCGATCCAATCCGCACAAACAGCTTGTTTCGTCGGCGTTATGACCTGTTTTGGCGCATTATTTGGCATTAACTATCCTAAAATTTCTTATGCTTTACAGGATTATGCGGGGAAATTGCTTGGTGGCGATCTTCTTGGTTCAAGTTGGGATAAAGAACCAGCAAGGGGGATTGATATAACTATCGAACGGCAGCCCTCGCTAGCCGCCGCCCAGCAACCGATGCAGCAATATGTATATTGCGATGAGCGCGATTTACCAACCAACCATGCGGTTAAGGAAGCTCGGCGAAGTATAACCTCCTACCGAGACTTTGTTGCGCAACCAGCGCAAGAGAATGAATTGGCGTTCAATAATCGCTAGAAGCGTAAAAACCGCTTGCAATATCTGATTTTTTCATTAAAAATACCCGCCTCTATAAACATAAAGGTGGGTGCTTGGCGGTACTCATAGCAGATTTATATTGTTTTTTTAGTTTTTGATTTCAACCCAGAGATGCCCGCCAACATTTCGCAATTATTTTTAGTTAGGTATTATTTAGTATGGCACAAGCAGCACAAGCGCAAGCATTTGAAATTGAAGATTTTGGCGCATTATTTGAAGAATCACTGAACGAGGGCGGAAAAAGCGAAGGTTCGGTTGTAAAAGGTGTAATCGTTGCGATTGAAAAAGATGTGGCGATTATTGATGTGGGCATGAAGTCCGAAGGGCGCGTGCCGCTTCGTGAATTCGCCGTTAATAATGTTCCAGCAGAGCTTCGCGTTGGCGATGAGGTTGATGTTTATTTGGAACGCATCGAAAATAAAAACGGCGAGGCGATGCTTTCGCGTGAAAAAGCTCTGCGCGAAGAAGCGTGGGTAAAATTGGAAAGAGCCTGCGCGAATTCCGAGCGCGTGGACGGCGTTATTTTTGGTCGCGTTAAGGGCGGCTTTACTGTTGATATTCAGGGCGCAGTGGCGTTTCTTCCGGGTAGTCAGGTTGATATTCGCCCAATCCGCGACATCACTCCGCTTATGCACATCACCCAGCCGTTCCAAATTCTTAAAATGGATCGCAAGCGTGGGAATATCGTGGTTTCTCGTCGCTCTATCCTTGAGGAATCTCGCGTTGAAGCTCGCAATGACTTGCTGGGCAAAATCAGCGAAGGTCAAATCCTTGATGGTATCGTTAAAAACATCACTGATTACGGCGCGTTCATTGACATGGGCGGCATTGATGGCTTGCTCCATGTTACCGATATTTCATGGCGCAGAATCAGCCACCCGACCGAAGTTCTCTCTGTTGGGCAAACCATTAAAGTTATAGTTACCAAGTTTGACCAAGCAACCAAGCGCGTTTCTCTGGGTATGAAACAGCTTGAAAACAACCCATGGCAAGAAGCAGCAGCGAAATATACCGCTGGCACGAAGCTTTCTGGCAAAATCACCAACATCACCGATTACGGCGCGTTTGTTGAGCTTGAACCGGGGATTGAAGGTTTGGTGCATGTGTCGGAAATTTCTTGGGTTAAAAAATCGGCGCATCCTTCTAAATTGGTGTCAGTTAGCCAAGAAGTTAATGTTGTTGTGCTTGACATCGATGCCTCTAAACACCGCATCAGCCTTGGCATGAAGCAATGTGAAGAAAACCCATGGGCGGCTTATGCTGGTAAAGTTCAAGTTGGTGATGTGATTGAAGGCGAAATCCGCAATATCACTGATTTCGGTCTATTCGTAGGTCTGGAAGGCGATATTGATGGGCTAGTTCATCACTCTGACCTAAGCTGGACAGAATCTGGCGATGCTGCTATCAAAAACTATAAAAAAGGCGAAATGATTAAAGCTAAAATCCTCGCTATTGATGTAGAAAAAGAGCGCATAAGCCTTGGTGTGAAACAACTTTCGGAAGCTCCTGCTGGCGCAATTCAAGCCCAATCGCAAACTGGTGAAGATTTTACCGACATTAAAAAGGGTTCTACTGTTACCTGCACGGTAACGGAAATCCATGATGATGGTATCACCGTAAAACTAAGCGATGGTTCTAGCAGCTTTATCAAAAAGTCAGAATTGGCTCGTGAACGCCAAGACCAACGCCCAGAACGCTTTGCAGCCAATGACCGCGTTGATGCAAAAGTGATTTCGGTGGATAAAGCTAGCCAGAAAGTTGGCGTGTCTATCAAAGCCCTAGAAACTGATGATCATAAAAAAGCTATCAGCGAATATGGCTCTGAAAACAGCGGCGCATCTTTGGGCGATATTCTAGGCGCGGCGTTAAGCGCGGCTGGTGAGAAGAAAACGAAGAAGTAATAGATGATAGGATAATAAGATGACGAGATGACAAGAAAATTGTCTTGCTTTCGTCATCTTTATCTTTTTATCTAGTAATCTAGTAATCTCTTCATCTAGTAGTCTAACTATGCTCCTCTCCCCCGACACACTTATCGACCGCCTCTATCTTAAAGGGCAAATTCGCAAATGGCGTTTTCTTGCCGTTATTTTTGCGGTGGTGGCGTTGCTTGCGGTTGTTAAGCACAATAACAAAGCGCATTCTCCTCTCGAGAATGATTATATAGCGCGGGTTACACTGGATGGTGTAATTGGTGATGATCAAAAAATCTATGACCTGATTACTCAAGTTGCCGATGATAAAAAGGCGAGGGCGGTTATCGTTTCGCTGGATACTCCGGGTGGCAGCGCGGTTGGCGGCGAGGAGATTTACCTGCGCCTTCGCAAGCTTTCCGAGAAAAAGCCTGTTGTTGCGGTGATGCGCTCGGTTGCGGCTTCGGCGGGTTATATGATTGCCCTCGGCGCGGATCAGATTTTCGCCCGCGAGGGGACGATTACAGGCTCAATCGGCGTGTTGGTGGAAACTGGTGAAATCACTGATTTATTGCAAAAAATTGGCATAAAGCCAATTTCTATAAAATCTGCCCCGCTTAAGGCATCGCCGTCACCATTTGAAAAATCCACTCCTGAGGCGGAAAAGGTTCTGCATGACATGATTATGGATTTTTATGATCATTTTGTGGATATAACGGCGGAGCGTAGGAAAATATCGCACGAAAAAGCTGTAATGCTCGCCGATGGGCGGGTTTATAGCGGCAAACGGGCGGTTGAAAACAAGCTGGTGGACGCCATTGGCGGCGAGGATGAGGCGATTGATTGGTTGGTGAAAAACCGCCAAATATCAGAGAAATTAAAGGTTTCTGATGTTGAAATTGAGGAAGATAAGAGCTTCGTTGACCGCATTCTTAAAGATTCAATAGGGAATTTTTGGCAAAAAAGCGTGAACGGGCTTGACGGATTGTCTGCAATATGGCATCCTAGCATACATTAATTGCTTTTTCTTCAAGAGGATACCATGACAAAATCAGAACTGATTCTCCGTCTTTCTAAACGCTACCCGCATTTATATCAACGCGATATTGAAGCGTTGGTCGCCACGATATTTGACGATATATGCAACACGCTGGTTGATGGTGGGCGCGTTGAGTTGCGTGGCTTTGGCGCATTGTCTATCCGCAAGCGTGAGGGGCGTAAGGCTCGCAATCCGAAAAACGGAAAAGAAGTGAGCATCGGCGAACGCTATGCGATTTATTTCCGCACAGGCAAAGAACTCCGCGAGCGCATCAACAAAGCTCCCGTGATGACGAACTAGCCTTGTCTGTCTCCATAAAAATTTGTGGTATTAGTGACGAACAGAATTTGCAGGTGGCGGTTGCCGCGGGTGCTGGTTTTGTTGGTTTTGTGCATTACCCAAAATCTCCGCGCCATGTGTCAATTGATCGAGCCGCTGCCTTAAAAAAACTCCTGCTGCCAACTGTAAAATCAGTTGTGGTTCTGGTAAATCCCAGCGATGAATTACTCGCGGAAATATCCGCGAATTTGCAACCAGATTATATACAGCTGCACGGCGATGAGAGCGTGGAGCGCGTGATGGAAATCCGTAAGCTATGCCCGCAAATCGGAATCATCAAAGCCATTTCCGTAAAAAATTCTGATGATATAAACCATGCAGATAAATTTTGCGATATTGCGGATTATATATTGTTTGATGCCAAGCCAACGAACGAAAATATGATGCACGGCGGCAATGGAATTGCTTTTGATTGGAATATTTTGGCGGGTGCAAATCTGCCCCAAAAATGGTTTTTATCTGGTGGACTTAATGCTGGCAATGTCCGCGAAGCTGTCCGCATTACGGGTGCAAAAATGCTTGATGTATCCTCTGGCGTTGAACGCTCGGCTGGTGTAAAAGATATGGAACTCATAAGAAAATTTATTAAAAATGCAAAATATAATGACTAGATAACAAGATGAAGAGATGACGAGACATGCTATTCTTGTCATCCCATTATCTCGTCATCTTATCATCTTTGATAAAATATGGATGCAAAAATGAAGCAAAATACCCAGCCCGATATGAACGGACATTTTGGAATTTTTGGCGGCAGATATGTCGCGGAAACGCTGATGCCGCTTATTCTGGAAGTTGACAAGGCTTATGAAGCCGCCAAAGCTGACGGCAGCTTTCAAAGCGAGATTGACTATTATTTCAAGCATTATGTCGGCAGGCCGTCGCCGCTATATTTCGCGCCGCGCCTGACCGCGCATGCTGGTGGTGCAAAGATATATTTCAAGCGCGACGAGCTGAACCACACGGGCGCACATAAAATCAACAACTGCATCGGGCAGATTATCCTCGCTAAACGGCTGGGCAGGAAGCGCATCATCGCCGAAACTGGGGCAGGGCAACACGGCGTTGCAACCGCCACAGTCTGCGCTCTTTTCGGGCTTCAGTGTGTGATATATATGGGTGCGAAAGATATTGAACGCCAAGCACCAAATGTTTTCCGCATGAAGCTGCTGGGCGCGGAAGTCCGCCCTGTGGAAAGCGGCACAAAGACTCTGAAAGACGCGATGAATGAGGCGTTGCGCGATTGGGTGACTAATGTGCATGACACTTTTTATCTGATTGGCACAGCGGCGGGGCCACATCCATACCCCGCTATGGTGCGTGATTTTCAAGCCATCATCGGGCGCGAAACCCGCGAGCAAATGCAAGCTGCCGAGGGTCGCCTGCCTGACACTCTCGTTGCGGCGATTGGTGGCGGCAGCAACGCCATTGGCTTGTTCCACCCATTTATTGCCGACGAAAGCGTGAAAATGATTGGTGTGGAAGCGGCGGGAAAGGGCTTGGATAGCGGTGAACATGCTGCATCAATTGCTCGCGGCGCGGCGGGTGTGTTGCATGGCAGCCGAACCTATTTGCTGCAAAGCGACGATGGGCAAATTCTGGACGCGCATTCTATTTCCGCAGGGCTGGATTATCCAGGAATTGGCCCTGAACATTCGTGGCTGCATGAAATGGGGCGCGTGGAATATGTTTCCGTGACCGATGACGAGGCACTCGCTGCCTTCCAGCTAGTTTCAAAGCTAGAGGGGATTATTCCCGCGCTAGAGCCGTCGCACGCCCTAGCCCATGTGCTAAAAATCGCACCAAAACTGCCGAAGGAACATCTGCTAGTAGTCAATGTCTGCGGTCGTGGCGACAAGGATATTTTTACTGTGGCAAGGGCTCTTGGAGTTAGTTTGTGATAAAAGATTTTGAGGGGTGGGGTACATTAAAAACCCAGATAAATATTCGCAAAGATGCGCCAACCTTTCAGCAACAAGAAATATGGTGGTGCAGCATTGGTGTTAATATCGGGAATGAAGAGGATGGCAAAAGCAGGCTTTATAGCCGCCCTGTTCTCGTTGTACGCAAATTTAATCAATATATGTTTTGGGGACTACCACTTACAACAAAGATAAAAGACAATGCCTTTTATCATCAGATACATTTCAAAGACTTACAGCAAAGTGTTATGTTGTCACATCTGAAGTTAATAGATAGCAAAAGATTAACAAGCAAAATGGGGAAATTATCAGACAGCCAATTTGAAGATATAAAAACAGCCATCAAAAAACTAATATGATTATTCTCCCCCTAGCCTCCTACAAAGCTAGGGGGAGTTTGTGCCTAGCGGCAATTTGTAAGATAATTGTACTATGACTAAATATGGAAGTAAAGATAAAAATATGACCACACGAATTGAACAAACATTTGAAAAACTGGCAAAATCTGGGAAAAGAGCCCTGATACCTTTTATCATGGGTTTTGACCCCGACCGCGAGACTTCGGCGCGGATACTCGCGGCTTTGCCCGCTGCTGGCGCGGATATTATCGAAATTGGGATGCCATTTTCCGACCCGATGGCGGATGGAGTGGTGATTCAGGCGGCGGGCATTCGTGCCCTGAAAGCTGGCGCGACGGTTGCTGGCGTGTTGGAAATGGTTCGTGAATTTCGTGAGAAGAACAACGAAACGCCAATAATCCTCATGGGTTATTTCAACCCGATATATCGCTATGGCGCGGAAAAATTCTGTGCCGACGCGGTGGCGGCGGGTGCGGACGGCATGATACTGGTGGATTTACCACCCGAAGAAGAGGGCGAAATCCGCCCATTCCTTAACGCTTCAGCCTTAAAACTAATCCGCCTGATTGCGCCGACTAGCGGCGATGAGCGCGTGAAGCTACTAAGCCAGTCTGCCAGCGGCTTTGTGTATTATATTTCCATTACGGGCATCACTGGTGCGGCGGTGGCGAATAACCAGACGCTAAAGGCGCAGGTGGAGCATTTACGCGAATTTACCAAGCTGCCCATCGCTGTTGGTTTTGGCATCAAAACTGCCGAGCAAGTGCGCGGCGTATCGGAATTTGCGGACGCGGTGGTGGTCGGCTCTGCCCTTGTTGATGCAATTGCCAAAGCCGATGATAAGGTGAAATCCGCGAGTGATTTTATTGGTCAATTAGCGCGTAGATAAAAGCTCGAAATCCGAGGTTTTTCCAGCATTTTTATCAAAGGTTGCGGTTTTGCTGCACCCAGATTTTTTATTGCATGCGCCAATTAGCGCGTCAGAAAAATCAATTTTTTCTTTTCTATAGAGGCTTAACGCCTGCCAAGCCTCGTCTGTGTTTTCAATTTCAAACTGACTGGTTTGTAGGATTTTCTCCAAAACGCCAGCTATCTGCTCTCTTTTATAGCTGTATGCTGTTTCCAGCACCCAGACTAATTCACAAAGCACAATACGATTAATAAAAGCAGGCTGTTCACGCGTGCAATGCTTCTTGATGTAAAGGCTGGCAGCGTGTGACCGTTCTTCATCATCTTGAACCAGATAGCGAAGCAATATATTGGTATCAAGACCCTTCATATTTATCCGCAGCTCGCTTTTTAATTGTAGATTTTATATCACGAAGTGACACGGATTTTTTGGGTTTAGGAAGAATGCCCTTTAATTCGGAAACATCAATAGTTGCGGGAACAAGCAAAACCCGCCCCTTTTCCTGCATAATGAATTCGAGCTTGTCGCCAGCATGCAGCCCTAAAAAACCACGAACAGCGGCAGGAATAGTAGTTTGCCCCTTAGAAGTAATCGTTGCCATTACCATAAAAATGCTCCTTACCTTTAATCTATTTCCTTACTTTACAACAAGTGGAATGATTAAGCAACTTTTTCTGGTGCTTTTTTCTGGCGTTCTAGCACGCTTTCAATCCACTCGCGCCCGCTTGGACTTTCTACGAAATGGATGAGCGACACCACAACGCGCTGATCAAAGAAATCATCGGCGTGATCCAGCAGAAATTTATTAGCATTTTCAACGCTTATTGCGCTGCGCCATGAGCGCGGGCTTATCATCCCGATAAAGGCATTGGCAACCGCGATAATCCGCGCAGTTACGAGGATTTCCTCGCCTTTTAAGCCTAGCTGCCCTGTGCCGTTCCATTTTTCCTGCCACTGTTTTAGCGTATCCACCACTGGGCCATCAAAGGTCACATGCGCCAGCAAATCCGCCGCCGCGTCCATAGAGGTGCGGATAGTGGTTTTTTCACTTTCGGTCAGTTGTTCGGTTTTGGTGAGCAGTGCTTTAGGCACAATGATTTTCCCGATATTCATCAGCCCCGCCGCGTTTTTAGCGGTAAAACAGGTCACGCTGTCTAGCTCCATATCCAGCGCGATTTGATACGACAAATCGGAAACCAACGAAGAATGATTGGCGGCAAACGGGTCACGCCTATCCACCAGATTGAGCAGGGTTTGCACCAATTGCTTTTGTGTAGCAAGCCTGCGTTCGCGCTCAAAATATACCTCGCTGACATCTTGTTCCACCACCAAAACACCAGCGGTTTTTTCGGGTAATGAGGCAACTGGAATTTCATCCAGCGGAATATACGCGCTGCGAATAACCAATTTTTTATCGTCAAGAGTTTCGTGTTGGACATCATAGATCGGCTGCCCACCTTGTTGCGCTGCTTCCAGTTGCTCGGCTATCTGCTCGGCTCGTGCTGCGCCGCGAACATCGGTCAGCGTTTTTCCGATGATGCTAGACGACGACATTTCCACCGCCGCCGCAACTTGCTGATTAGCAAACTGATATTTCTGTTGTCCGTCCACAATATAAATCGCTTCTGGCTGATTATCAGCAACAAGGCGGAGTAGTTTTTCCTGCGCCTGTGCTTTGGTGGCGAGTTTTTTGAAATAGCCAGACGCCATCAGCGCGTGACGCGAATAGGAATACCACCACATGGTAATAATAATCATCACAATAACCGAGATAATCAGCGAGAACACCGCCATCATGCTAGCGCGGTGCGCCCCGCTTTCGGCGAAGGCTTCCGCTTCATCAACTTTGGCGACAAGAACCCAACCCGTATTTTCCAGTTGATGTGACACGGCGAGGACTTTGTTACCACGATAATCAGGTTTTTGCGCGACAAAGCCCACGCCATTTTCGCCGCTGAAGGCGGTTTCGGCGAGTTCGCCCTTGGCGACATCAAACGGTTTTCCGCCATCCATCCGCGGGGTTAGATATTCTGTGCCATCTTCATATTTACGCATGAGAAGCACTTCAAAAGTTTTTTCGGTAACGCCCGTTTGCTTTAGGAGTGAAAAAAGATTGTCGCCAATTTCTTTTATGGCGACGATTTTGCCAATCTGCCCATCGGCGTTGCGCTCGCCTTGCAACGAATAAATCGGCACGGAAAAGCCCATATACAGCGTTCCGTCCTTGTCCTGCGCTAGGTCTATAAAGCCTTCAACTCCCGCCTTTTGCACTTTTGCGTGTTCCACCAGCTGCGCCATCGCGCCGTCGGTCATCTGCGTGCCGACCAGCAGTTTATTGTCATTATCCAGCACCGCCAGCCCGCTTTTGTTTTCGCTAGGGATATTGGCGGGAATTGCGTCTGTCGCGCTGGGTTTTACAAAACCAGAGCGTTGCGCGGTGAACAGCAATAAATTCCGCAGGTAAGTTTTTTGTGATTGCTCGCCTGCTTGCCCATTATTTTCTGTGGCGGCTTCGGGCATCATCTGCAATTCGGTGAGGTATAGTTTCAGCGACGGGTTATCAGAAAGCGTGCGTAGCTCGGCAAAATTCCCAGAAACAAAGCGGCCGACATCCGCCGCGCGGCTATCGGCAATTAGGGTTAGTTTTTCTTTCCAGTGCTGAACATCGCGCTCGTAATCCGCCGAGTTGAAACGACCAATTAGCGAAAAACCGACAATAATAATCAAAGCGATAAGTGCTACAACACCATAAGTCCACGGAGTAAGCTTGATGTGCATTTTGCCAGAAAATTCTTCCATTTCGGCGTGTTTGTTAGCCATGTTATTTTCTCCTTAAAATAGACTTGCGTTTTATATAGCAAATTTTGCTGTTCATGCCAATTTAATATCTCGACTCACCCAGAAAATTTCCGAAACCAGTTGCGGCTTGGTTTTTCAATAAAATTATAGCAAAAATACGCCCCGCCAATAACCGTGGAATATACGATAAACGCCGCCAATATATTGGCCGCTGTTTCTGGCATATAGGCGGGAAGGCGTAGCTGCAATTGCTGGAGTGCGACGAAGAAATGGTGATGCAGCAGATATATGGAATATGACAACACACCCAGCATATAAAAGACAGGTGTTGATAATAGCGCGGAAACCTTGCCCACATTGCCATAAAGCGAAAGCACCAGCAGCACCAGCAGCGGGTAAATCAGCAAATCATCCGCATTCATCGCCATCATCGCCGCAAGCAAAATTATAACTAAGCTCGCGAAAATATCGCTATAAAAAACAGCTTTAGCTTTTAACATTTGTGAAGCGCGAAACACCAACAAACCCAAGCAAAACCCGCCAAGGCAGCGCAAAAGCGTGAGCGCGTCACGCCCGTGGAAAATGTCCAGCCCGCCATTGCGAACCGTTTGCCCAACTTCGGTTGTGGTAGCCACAAAAAACAGCGCGATAGCGGAAAGAAGCGCGATTGACAGCGCACCCAGCCAGCCAGAAAACAGCGCGAGGTAAATCAAAATCGGGAACAGCAAATACGCCGCCCATTCGGTGCTGATTGACCATGTTGGCCCGCCGATGCTATCGCCAAAACCCCACGCATGTATCATAAAAATATTGGTGATATGCGCGAGTATCGGGTTTTCCAGATTAACCGCTGGGCGATGCACGCCAGAAAAACCGCCATACACCGCCAGAGAATAAAACGAAACGCAGAGCGTAACGAAAATATACATCGGATAAATGCGCCCAATCCGCCGCAGCAAAAATTCGCGGTGGTGTCGCCATGAATATTTACCAGCAAACATCGTGCGGTAAGTCATCGCCATAACAAATCCGCTGAGGATGAAGAAAAAATCCACCCATAAATAACCTTTTTTGATGAAAGAAAGCAGGGCGACGCTCGCAATATTATCCATCTGGTGAAAATGATACACCATCACCAGAGTTGCGGCGATTCCGCGTGCCGAAGTCAAAGCTTTTATTTCTGTTGCCATTTTTAGTCCTTAAATTTCCTACATATTGGGGTGGTACATCCACCAATTATTTTCGTTTAAGCCATAAATTGGTCGATAGTGATAGATATTAAGCGCGGGGATAACCTGTTTTATCTGGTTGTCGAGGATGATTAGCTTTCCATCGTCGTCATAAACGCCAAGAATTGCGTGAATAATGCCGCCTAGGTTTAAGTCCTGCACAATCATAATCCGCATTCTGCTCGCTGGAATTCCCAGTGCGCGAAGCGAGTAATATTTGGAAATTGCATAATCTTCGCAATCGCCGTTTATCTCCATAAATTCATATGGTGTTTCCCAGTAATCCGTAACCCCCCAATTTATTTGATCCACGATATAAGTATGCTCATTGCTCCATTCATTGACGCTGTCCAGCTTTTCATCAAAATCCGCATCCTGCAACTCGGATAGCATTTCTTTCCAATCTTTTATAGCGCAAGGGTGATAGCGAATAGCACCGCAATCATCATCCGATATGGTTTTTTGGGTTTTGAAGCGTGAACGAACGCCAGACCATTTGGGAAATGGCGACAGATTGGCAGAGCGTTTTTCTGTCATCTCAAAATATGAATTTGCGGCGGCGGCAGGCGTAATTGTGGCAAATAATAAAAGCACCGCCAGCAAAATTTTATGAGTAAAATTCATATCGCAACAATTCTTATTTGGTTTTTTACACCTATAAACTATCTTATTTGTCTTTACTAGCTGTGTTTTTTTTATCACAGTTTCAACTAATTACGCAAAAAAAGCATGTTTTTTTATTTCAGAAATTAATAATTATTTTTATAGCTTTGTTTCGTGTACGGAATAATAATATTAAGGATTTTCGCGGATTTCAGTAAAAGTTTTTTTATTTCGCTTTCGTAACAAAAAAAACTCCGCGTTAAAAATGCCAATGTAATTAAGTCAAAAACCTTTATTTTGCCGCTTCTTATTAATAAAAAATTTATAATTTATGAGTAATAGTGTTTCATATTCATTTGCGCGGTGCAAGTGGATAGCGTAATTTGTAAAATATTCATAATGGAGATTATTATGGCCGTTGTTAAAAAAGCTGCAGCTAAGAAACCAGCTGCTAAAAAGCCAGCTGCAAAAAAAGCAGTTGTTAAAAAAGTTGCTGCTAAAAAGCCAGCTGCGAAAAAAGTAGTAGCTAAAAAAGCTGTTGCTAAAAAGCCAGTAGCTAAAAAAGCTGTTGCGAAAAAAGTAGTAGCTAAAAAAGCTGTTGCTAAAAAACCAGCTGCGAAAAAAGCAGTTGCTAAGAAACCAGCAAAAGTTGCTTCTAAGCCAAAAGCAAGCCTGAGCATCACTGCTCGCTCTGTTGCAGCAAAGAAAGTTACCCCAATCCGCCTTTAATCTGGCATTTGGGTTAAATAAAACAGGGGGACTCAAGCGAGTTCCCCTTTTTTTATTGCTTATTAGATAATTGGATGTTTGGATTATTAAGGCTGGATTTTTTTAACTTAATCATCTAATCATCCAATTATCTAATAATCAAATTATCCGTCCTAAATCATGACCGAACTAGAAACACTACGCGCTCAAATCGATAAAATTGACGAAAAAATTATAGAGCAACTAATATCACGCATAGAAGTTGTTAAAAAGGTTGGCGAGTATAAAAAGGAAAATGCCAGCCCGCCATGCCCGATCCGCCCAGCGCGGGAGGCGAATATGTTGCGCCGTATCACCGAGGCATTTCGCCCGACTGATTTCCCCGCCAGTGCGGCGGCGGCGATTTGGCGGATAATAATTGGCGCGTCCACCAGCGTGGAAGCGGACATGACGCTTTCGGTTTTTGCTAGCGAACAGGAAAATAACCTATATTGGCTCGCCCGCGAATATTTCGGGACAAGCGCGCCAATTATAAAACAGGCGCATGTAAAGCGCGTCATCGGCGATGTGCTGGACGGCAAGGCGGCGGTTGGTGTTGTGCCGTTTTTGCGTGGCGGTGATGTTGGTGATTGGTGGGTTTCGCTTTTGCAACAAGGCGAGCATACACCGAAGATTTTCGCGCATGTTCCTTTCGTCTATACTGACATTGCGGGAAAAAATATCCCGTCCGCCCTTGCCATTGCGCGGCTTCTGCCAGAGCCATCTGGCGATGATATGTCGATTGTGGTGATTGAAACCGATAGCAATGTCAGCCAGCACCGCTTGCAAACCGCGTTTGTAAATGAAAAGCTAGAGGCAACTTGGATAAATATAGCGAGTTTGAGTGCGAGTAGCCGCCATCATTTGCTCGAGGTTAAAGGCTTTATAACCCATGAACACGCTGGCTTTGCCAATATACTTGCGGCTCTTGGCGCATCAATTATAAGCGTAAATTATCTTGGTGTGTATGCCACGCCAATAACCATTGCTAATTCACAAAATACTTAAGAGGCAAAGTAGTAATATGCGCCCAACCCCAAATTCTGGAATATTAGACATCGCGCCTTATGTTGGTGGAAAATCAGCGGCGAAGGCGGGTGTGCGCGTGGTAAAACTTTCGTCAAACGAAACGCCGCTTGGCGCAAGCCCAGAAGCCCTAAAAGCCTACGCAGCAGCGGCAACCAGCCTCCACCGCTATCCTGATGGGAGCGCGAAAAACCTGCGTGAGGCGATTGGCGAAGTTTATGGCTTGCCTCATGAGCAAATAGTTTGCGGCGCAGGCTCGGACGAGCTAATTGGCTTGCTGGTTCATGCTTACGCAAGCGCGGGTGATGAGGTGGTGATTAGCGAGTATGGTTTCCTTATGTATAAAATTTACGCACAGAGTGTGGGCGCGAAAGTCGTTGTAGCACCTGAAAAAAACCTCTGTTCCGATGTGGACGCGCTGCTTGCCGCCGTTACGCCAAAAACCAAGATTTTATTTATCGCAAACCCGAATAACCCGACTGGTTCATATATTCCCGCCAGCGAAATGAAGCGGCTGCGCGACGGTTTGCCGAAAAATGTCATTCTCGCTATTGACGATGCTTACTGCGAATATGCAACTGTTAGTGATTATAGTGATGGCAGCGAGCTGGTGGCTGACAGCGAAAACACAGTTATGCTGCGGACTTTTTCCAAAATTTACGGGCTTTCCGCCCTGCGGTTGGGCTGGATGTATGCGCCCGCGCATATCGTTGATGTTATTAACCGCATCCGCGGGCCGTTTAATGTTTCCGCGCCAGCAATGGCAGCGGGCATAGCGGCTGTGCGCGATACGGCGTTCACCGCAAATGCCAAGGCTTTTAACACAAAATGGCTGGCGTGGCTATCGGCGGAAATTGCCGCACTGGGCTTGAAACTTCACCCAAGCATTGGAAATTTTGTATTGGTGGAATTCGCAAATGCGCAGCAGAGTGCCGCGGCGAATAATTTCCTTATGGAGCGCGGATTAATCGTGCGCGAAGTGGCGAATTATGGCTTGCCCAACTGCCTGCGTATAACTATCGGTCTGGAAGAAGATAACAAGGCGGTGGTGCAGGCGTTGAAAGAAATGAAATAGATAAAATAAATAACTTTTGTCCCCGCCAGAACAGAAACGCACATGCTATTTTTATGGCATAGTTAAAATTTTCTGTTTATCGTGATTTGACTTAATAAGTACCAGTTTTCGTCATTGCGAACGAAGTTACCCGCTGCGCCAGTGCCAGCGCGGCGAGAGCAATCCAGAAACTATCAACAAACTGGATTGCCGCGTCGCTTACGCTCCTCG
>SXRF01000111.1 GCA_005792635.1 Rickettsiales bacterium | reverse complement strand
GAGCGTAGCGACAAAGCAATCCAGAAACCATCAACAAGCTGGATTGCCGCGCTCCTTTCAGTCGCTCGCAATGACGAGTGGATGGGTAAATATGTAATCAAATTACTACTATTAACATTTTTCATTGATTTTTTGATTGATTACTGTCTAAACTTGAGAATTATTCAATTTTCTTAATGCAAAAAACAGGGACAAAAAATGAAAACTCGCTTAGTGCAAGATCCAACGGAATTTTTGAAAACGGTTTCCACGCTTTCGGAAGCGTTGCCCTATATGCGCGAGTTCGCGGGCGAAACTTTTGTCATCAAATATGGCGGGCATGCGATGGGGGATGCGACGCTATCGCGCCAATTTGCGGAAGATATTGTGCTGATGAAGCAGGTGGGGATTAACCCTGTGGTGGTGCATGGTGGTGGGCCGCAAATCGGAAAAATGCTGGAACGCTTGAAAATTCATAGTGAATTTGTTGATGGGCTGCGGGTGACTGATTCCGCCACTGTGGAAATTGTGGAGATGGTGCTTTCTGGCTCAATCAACAAGCAAATTGTCGCCGAAATTAATGCGGCGGGCGGCATGGCGGTTGGGCTTTCGGGCAAGGACGGCGGGCTTATTGAAGCGCGAAAACTGCGGCGCACCACCCGCGACCCTGATTCCAATATTGAAAAAATTCTGGATCTCGGTTTTGTGGGTGAGCCAACGCGCATTAACCCGATGTTATTGCAAGAATTTTCCGAATCAAATATCATTCCTGTAATCGCGCCGATTGGTATGGGGGCGGCGGGCGAAACTTTCAACATCAACGCGGACACGGCGGCGGGGGCGATTGCGGCGGCGATTGGTGCGGCGAAGCTTATGATTCTCACCGATGTGGCGGGCGTTCTCAATACGAATAAAGAGCTAATCAGCGAGCTGTCATTCTCGGAAGTTCGTAAATTAATTAAGGATAAAGTGGTGACAGGCGGCATGATTCCCAAGGTGGAAACCTGTTTGCACGCGCTGGAAAATGATGTGGAAGCGGCGCATATCCTTGATGGTCGCCTGCCGCATGTGTTGCTGCTAGAAACCTTCACTAAATATGGCGCGGGGACAATGATTTTTCATGATGAGTAAAGTCACCATCTACACCAAGGATTACTGCCCGTTTTGCGTGAAGGCGAAGGCTTTGCTGAAACGCAAGGGGGTTTCTAGCATTGTCGAAATTGACATTACCAGTGATGAGGATTTGCAAGCGGAAATGATCGAAAAATCGGGTGGACGGCGCAGCGTTCCGCAAATTTTTATCGGCGAAAAACATGTCGGCGGGTGTGATGATTTATACGCGCTTGATGCTTCTGGTGGGCTTGAATCTTTGCTTGCCAATTAACCAAATCTTCATGCTCTGTTGCCGTAATATCACAGCACAAAGTTTAATGTGCTTTTTTTGGCGATATACTACATATAGTGGTAGCCGAAATATAAATAATTTGTAAATGATAGATAAAATTTTATCTAGTTACAAAAAACTCTACAAAAAAATAAATATAACAAAATTGTTTCATACGCGCCTTTTTCATAAAAACGGGGTTAAAGGCGACAAAACGAGGCAAAAATAGGGTGCTATATTTACAATTTTGGTCAAAAGCTGCTGATGAGTGGTCACAAAAGACGCTTGCGGGCGGAGTTGACACTTTGGATGAATTTTCCAAAGCGGATTCTTGCCTCCTAGAAAAAGCTGCGTATATCCTTGATGATTTTTTCCCGCAAATTTCTGATGTATCCGCTAATTTGCCGAATAATTCGCAAGCTAAATATGGTTATTTAACCGATTATGGCACGCAGATTTTATGTATTTTTACGCCGTTTTCGGGCTGTAAATATCTTTCGCCCAATTTTGAAAAGCTGACAGGGCTTTCCGCGAGCGCGCAATATGGCGACGAGTTTTTCTTCCTGCTGCACCCAGATTTTGAAGGGCGGCTGCGGGCGGCACTAATGCCAGAACAGCTAGCCCATAGCCCGCAAGTTTTGCGCTGCAAGCTGCGCCATGATGATGAAAAATATTACTGGTATCAGTTCACCATCCATGTAGAAAATAATGGTTCGCTGCAATATGTGTGCATAATTGAAAATATTCATGAGAATATGCAGGCGCAAAATACATTGCATAAAGCAAGGCTGGAGGCGGAGCTTGCCTTTCGCTCGCGCTCGGAATTCCTCGCTAATATGAGCCATGAGCTACGCACGCCGCTTAACGCAGTGATTGGCTTTTCGCAGATTATGGCAAGCGGAATTTTCGGCAAAATAGAAAATGAACATTACCAGAATTATATAGACCTCATTCACGATAGCGGGCAGGATTTGCTCGGTAAAATTGAGGATTTGCTTGAGATTGCCAATATTGATGCTGGGCGGGTTTCGCTGTCGCGCAGCGAGGTTTTTGTCGCCGATTTGGTGCATGACGCGCTGCAAACACAGGCGCGGATCGCACAGGCGGCGGGCGTTAAATTAAAATATGTTCCGCGCGGCAATGTTTTGCTGTTTGTTGACCGCGTCAAACTCAAGCATATCATCGGGCATTTGCTCTCTAACGCGATTAAATTCAGCAAGTCTGGCGGCGAGGTTCGCGTTGAAATTGCCCGCGCCGAGAATAACGGAATTCAGATTATGGTGCGGGATAATGGCGTGGGCATTGACGAGCCAAAATGCCGCGACATCCGCGAAGCCTTGCAGCAAGAAAGCTGTTGGACGGCAAAAAACAGCCAGTATATCGGCATCGGTCTGGCACTCACCAAAGAATTCGTGCATCTGCATGGCGGCACAGTGGAAATCACCAGCAGCGCGAAACAGGGAACAGCAATAGCCATTATTTTACCACGAGCGGCAATTCGTGTCGCACCAGCGCGGAAATATGATAGCGAAAAAACATTGGAAATTGCGTAATGCCAGAATTACCCGAGGTGGAAACGGTAAAGCGCGGGCTGGCGGCGGCACTTACGGGGGCGGTGATTGAAAGAGTGGTTTTGCGGCGGGGGAATTTGCGCTCGCCGTTTCCAGAAAATTTTGCGAAAGCCCTTGCTGGACGGCGGATTATGGGCGTTGCCCGCCGCGCTAAATATTTGCTGTTTTCCTTTGATAACGACCTTGTTCTCATCGCGCATTTGGGGATGACGGGGCGGTTTTCGGTGGTGGAAAAAGCACCCAAAGAATTTTCGGCTCATGACCATGTGGTGATGTATCTGGCGGACGGAAGATGCGTTATTTATAATGATGCGCGGCGGTTTGGCGTGATGGATTTATGCGGGCGCGATGAGGTCGCAAGCCACAAACTGCTGGCGCACCTAGCACCAGAGCCGTTGGAGGATGGTTTTACCGCTGAATATTTGCTGGCGGCACTGAAAAACAAAAAAGCCCCGATAAAACCTGTGATTATGGATCAGCAAGTGGTGGTTGGTGTGGGGAATATTTACGCCAGCGAAGCCCTTTTTATGGCGGGGATTTCGCCGCTTACGCCCGCTAATTCCGTTTCCAAAAAATCAATCGCGCTGCTGATTCAAAAAATCCGCGAGGTGCTTAATGCTTCCATTATTTCGGGCGGTTCTACGCTGCGCGATTTCGCGCATGTGTCGGGCGAATCTGGATATTTTCAGCATAATTTTCTGGTTTATGACCGCGCTGGCGAACCATGCAGCAAATGCGGCACGCCAATAACCGCCATCCGCCAAGCGGGGCGCAGCACATTTTATTGCCAAAACTGCCAAAAATAATCAAAAAAAGATGCTGGTTTTAACACTTTTTTGGTAATTAGCTGCTAGAAACTAGGCAGTGTTTATAATTTTTACGCGAAGTTTCTTATGATTCCTGCAATTGCTATTGTCCTTATTCTTGGTTGCGTGTTTGGTATTTACATCTCCTCTGGCGGCAAGATGGACATTATTCTTCACGCCCTTCCGCATGAGATGGGGACGATTCTTGGCGCGGCGATTGGCGCGTATATGATTTCCAATACGGGCGTTGTTCTTAAAGGAACATTCAAGCAATTGATGGTTTCGTTCAAAGGCGCGAAGTGGAAAAAGCAGGATTATCAGGATTTGTTGTGTTTATTGTTCGCGCTGTGCAAGCTGATGAAATCCAAGGGGTTAATTGCCGTGGAAGCGCATATTGAAAACCCGCATGAAAGCAGCATTTTTAGCCAATATCCAAAAATTGAGAAAGATCATTTCGCTACCGATTTAATTTGCGATACTCTGCGCTCGCTGACTATGGGGCTGGAAAACCCTCATCAGATTGAAGATTTAATTGAAAAACAAATTGAAAAACATCACCACGAAGCTTGCGGGCCGGGACACGCTCTGCAAGGGATGGCGGATGGTTTGCCCGCGATTGGTATCGTGGCGGCGGTTCTTGGCGTGGTAAAAACCATGGCGAGTATCACCGAGCCGCCAGCGGTTCTCGGCGCGATGATCGGTGGTGCGTTGGTGGGGACATTTCTTGGCGTATTTATGGCATATTGTTTTGTGGGGCCGCTTGCCGCCAAAAACATGGCAATTCACAACGAGGAACAGCAGTTTTTCTTTATAATCCGCGATGTTCTCGTGGCGCATCTAAAGGGTATGGCACCGCAGGTTTCGGTGGAAATCGGGCGCAGCCAAGTTCCGAGCCACATGCAGCCAACTTTTGCTCAAATGGAAGAAGCCACCAGCGCAATCAAGGTTGAGTAGTTTTTTATGAAATTTATTGACTTTATCTGGAAGTGTCATCCCGCACTTGTTGCGGGATCTGGTGATAAAACTACTGACATTTTTTTTGCCTCCAGACCCCGTTATAAAAACGGGGTGACAATATTGGCTATTATGCTCGTGGCTATTGCTTCACCCGCCATTGCGGATAGTGAAACGGACGCACTTCGCGCCCAGATAAAAGTCTTGGAAGCGCGGCTGGATGAGCTTGAGAAAAAACAAAAGATACCGAGTACCGAGTACCGAGTACCAGTTGCTGAAAATCACAAGCAACCGACCATAGAAGTCGGCGCGAAAGGTCTTTCCGTAACCTCGCCAGACCAGCAATATTCCCTTCGTTTGCGGGCATACGCGCAGATGGACACGAGGACATTCCAAAATAATAGCAACGCTAGCAATGTTGATAATTTCCTAATCCGCAGTGCGCGTCCGATTATAGACGCGAAGATGACCGATTTTGTGAATGGTCGCCTGATGATGGATTTTGGCAATAATCAAACGCGTTTGATTGACGCTTATGCCGATATAAAACCAGACCCAACCAGCAAATTACTCACCCTTCGCCTTGGCAAGCAGAAAACGCCAGTTGGGCTGGAACGCTGGCAGTCGGAGCAGGAAATTGAGTTTGTAGAGCGCGGTCTGGCTACTAACCTTGTGCCGTTTCGTGATGTCGGTGCGACGGCGTATGGCGAGCTGGCGGGTGGGCAGTTGGAATATAATATCGGCGTTAGCAACGGCGCGGTGGATCTTGGTGATAATAATGGTGCGGCGGGTGATAATAAGGATGTTAGTGGGCGGATTTTTGTCAAGCCAGAGGCGGTAAAAGGGCTGGGCGTTGGCGTTGCGGGAAGTTACGGCGAACATAACGGCACGAGCGGCGCGGCAAATCTTACGGCGGGTTATGTTACCATCGCGCAGTCAAGATTTTTTAGTTATAGCAGCGGCGCGTATGCCGACGGCACGCAGTGGCGGCTTAACCCGCAAGCCTATTATTATAACGGTGCGTTTGGCGCAATGGGCGAATATATATTGAACTCGCAGGAAATTAATAAAGCCGCCGCGCATGATACGCTGACAAATAGCGCGTGGATGGCAATGGTTGGCTATGTGCTGACTGGCGAAAATGCTAGCTTTGACGGCGTAAAACCACGGCAGAATTTTAACTGGAAAAATGGCGATTACGGCGCGTTTGAATTGGTGGCGCGGGCTGGTGAGCTGCGGGTTGATAATTCCGCTTTTGCCGCTGGTGGTTTTGCCGATAGTGCGGTTTCTGCGCGAAGGGCGCGGGAAATGGCGGTTGGCGCGAATTGGTATTTTAATTCATCGCTGAAATTCAATGTGGATTTATCAAATACTCAATTTGACGGCGGGGCAAGTGGCGGCGCAGACCGCGAGGATGAGACTGTCCTCCTCACCCGTACTCAGTTTAGGTTTTAATTCTCCGATTTACCTTTTACCCTGTCTGCCAGTGCCGCGCTCATAAATGCGTCCAGATTTCCGTCTAAAACCCCTTGTGTATCGCTGGTTTCATATTCTGTTCGCAGGTCTTTTACCAGCTGATAGGGATGCAGAACATAGGAACGGATTTGATGTCCCCATGCGTTATCGGTTTTTTGTGCGTTCAGCGCGTCCGCCTTTTCTTCGCGCAGGCGCAGCTCGCGGTCATATAGCCGCGCGCGTAGCATTTGCATCGCCTCGGCGCGATTGGCGTGTTGGCTGCGCGAAGTTTGGCATTTTACGGCGATGCCCGTTGGAATATGGGTGAAGCGCACGGCACTTTCGGTTTTGTTAACATGCTGCCCTCCCGCACCACCAGAGCGCATAGTGTCAATTTTTAAGTCTTTTTCGTCAATTTTTATGTCGATTTTATCATCAATCACAGGCGACACCCAAACGCCAGCAAAGCTAGTGTGGCGGCGGGCATTGCTATCGAACGGCGATATGCGCACAAGGCGGTGAACGCCTGATTCCGTCTTTGCCCAGCCGTAAGCGTTGTGTCCGCTGATTTTTATGGTGGCGGATTTGATGCCCGCTTCTTCGCCGCGATTTTCATCCACCAGCTCAAATTTATAGCCGCGCCGCACCGCCCAGCGAGTGTACATTCGTAGCAGCATCTCCGCCCAGTCTTGGCTTTCTGTGCCGCCCGCGCCTGAATTTATTTCAAGGAAGCAGTCATAAGCGTCTGCCTCACCCGACAGCAAGCTTTCAATCTCTAAACGGCTTAGCTCGGCGGCAACGCTGGCAAGCGCAGCTTCCGCCTCGGCGAGCATAGCGTCGTCTTTTTCAGCTTCTGCCATTTCGGCAAGTTCAATATTATCTTTGAATTCGCGGTCTAGCCGCTCGTATCCGCCAATTAGGCTTTCCAGATTATTTTTCTCGCGCATCAGGGTCTGCGCGGCTTCTGGCTTGTTCCACAGGGCGGGATCTTCCGATAGCGCGGTTAATTCCTCAAGGCGGCGCAGGGCGTTATCCCAGTCAAAGATACCTCCTTAGCAATTCCTGTGATTGCTTTATTGCACGAGCGATAGTTTCAATTTCTGCTTTCATCTTATTTCCTGCGATTATTCATCGTTTTGATAGCATTATTCTTTGATTTTACAAGGTTTTTCAAAAATATTAGAAACTGTCATAATACTGTAACAATTTTATAGTACAATTACAGAAGTTTAGTTGGTTATATACCTATTTCAACTGAAGAGTTGAAATAGGTATATGAAAATCGTCTGCCGAAAGCAGCGATTTTCCGCCACGAAGTCGGCGAAATGCACTTCATAATTATAAATTATGGAAGTGCAAAATGTATAATTGATGGAGGTTGTTATGGCAGAAAAAGACTATCATCTTAATGAAAAGCTTTCTATCGATTATACTCTTTTGCCAGATGGCAGTGCAAATAAAACAATTACGGTTGATCGTGACGGCAATAAGGACACAAAGGAAGATGATGTTATTGTATCATTGTATACGAACACAGATGGCGAAGTTACTAAGCTAACTGTAGAAGGAAATAATACGGATGGTCATATTAAAAAAGAATTTTCTAACAACTTCCCAGATTTTGCCAATGAGATAAATTATCTTTCTGCATGGCACACGAAGGTAGAGCATAACATTAATCTATCCACATCCGAAGGTATGGAAGAATTCTCACTACTATCACAAGACCTGCAAAAATTTGAAATATCAAAGGAAGCAGACTACGCAAAGCTAGGGGAGTTGAGCGTAGGTCTGTTTAATTCAGTCGCAGCCAAACAAACAGGGACACAAGTCTCTACGAAATAGATTATTGTTACTGCGCCAATGCGCTTTGCAAAGTCTCATCAATTTTTTCAAAGGTGGTGCGAACAGCGATTCCAGCCGCGGTTAGCCCTGGTACCATGGCAAGGGCGATAAGCGACACGGTCAGTGCGTATTCAACTGCCGCCACCGCGCTTTCATCGGCTAAAAGTAATTTGATTTTTTTATACATAAATTACTCCGTTACATGTTATCACTTAAATGTACATTACCACATTCTAGTATAAAAAGCATATTGAATTATTGACTTGGATCAATTGTTTTACTGAGAAAAAATAATAGGGCTAGAGCATGACAAATCCGATTGCAAAATTTTCACAGTGGCTTGCAGAAGCCAAAAAAGAGCCAACACTTACTGAGCCAACGGCGATGTCGGTGGCGACGGCGACGCTTGCTGGTGTGCCGTCTGTGCGGATTCTTTTGCTCAAAGAAGTTGATAACCGTGGGTTTGTTTTTTACACCAATATGGAAAGCCGAAAAAGTGATGAGTTGCTGGAAAATCCGAAAGCCGCGCTTGGGTTTTATTGGATGCCGATGGAAAGGCAGGTGCGCGTTGAGGGCGTGGTGGAGCGCGTGAGTGACGCACAGGCGGACGCTTATTTTGCCACTCGCGCCCGTGATAGCCAGATTGGCGCGTGGTCGTCGCAACAATCGCGGATATTGCCGCAGCGGGTGGATTTACTGCAAGCGATTTCCAACAATATGGCACGGTTTGAGGGTAGGGAAGTTCCTCGTCCTCCGCATTGGTCGGGCTGGCGGGTTGTTCCCCATAAAATCGAGTTCTGGCAGCAGGGGGATTTCAGGCTGCACGAGCGCGAGCTGTTCACGCTTGTTGATGGCAAGTGGGTGGTTACTAATTTATATCCTTAGATGGTGTTCATAATCTCTACTGTAGCTACAAAACGCTTTGTTTTTACAAAATTTTGTCCTCATGTACTTCGTGTACACTGCGGTAAAATTTTGTAAAAACTTCGCTTTTTTGTAACGCTACAGCGAGATTATGAACACCATCTGCCGTGATAGATGTAACACACCACCCAATGACCGTCATGCCCGCTTTATGCGGGCATCTAGGGAGAGAACCACCGCCAAACTTGTTGCCAAAGATCCCCGCGCAAGGCGGGGATGACAAACAATTGTATGCTCAATCAGTGATAACCTCAATTATAACTGCTTGTTTTTTGGGTAGCGGCATGTCGATTGTGGTTTTTGCTCTGCCTAGTGGTTTTTGCAGGGCAGGGGCGACGATTAATACGCGCTTTTCGCCAGATTTCATACCCATCGCGCCTTGTTCAATTGCCAGCGGCACTTCCGATTTTCCGATGGTGAAGGCAATGTTTTGTGTGTAGATATTTTTTCCATTAACATCAAAAATTCTTACGCCAAGTTTCGCCGTATCGCCGCATTTATAGCCGTCCGCTCCCTCCGCCGTATCGCCAATAATCTGAAATCCAGAAAAATCAGGCAGGGCAGGGGAAATATCAAGCAATTCTACCTCGATTTTTTCGTCGCTTGGCGTTGTTAATACTCGTTTCGCGCCTTTTTTCATGGCGAAGATTGCTGGCTCAATATCGGCGTGGCTGGCATCCCCAATGGTAAAGCTAATATTGTTGTTCAGCGTTACTTTTTGCCCGCAAATTGCGCCCGCTCCACCGCCAGAACGCACTTCTTCCCATGACAGTTTTCTTACATCCTGCGGCAATATTTTATTTTCCAGAGCTTCGGTATTTACAATATTTTCTGGGATGATTTTTTTGCTCTTATCGCCGAAATTATTAACAACCAAAGCATAAACCACAAAACCGAGCATCAGCCACTTCATCCATGCTTCGGGTGGTTTTCTATCACGCTTTTTTCTAGGGAAGGGGAACATCTAATTATTAAACCTAAAATGCAGCACATCGCCGTCTTTTACTTTATATTCCTTGCCTTCTAGGCGGAATTTTCCTGCTTCTTTCGCGCCTGCTTCGCCGCCCAATGCTATATAGTCATCGTAAGCTATGGTTTCGGCGCGGATGAAGCCTTTTTCAAAGTCTGTGTGGATAACGCCTGCGGCGGCTGGCGCGGTTGTGCCAACGGTAATCGTCCATGCGCGGGCTTCCTTCGGCCCGATGGTGAAATAGGTGGAGAGGTCAAGCAGCTCATAACCAGCACGGATGATGCGCGATAATCCCGTTTCGGTCAGGTTTAGGGATTCCAAAAATTCTTTTTTATCTTCCTCGCTGGTTAGCATGGAAATCTCCGCCTCAATCCGCGCCGAAACCACAACTGCTGGGGCTTTTTTGCCCTTTGCCATTTCCATAACCTTTGCCGATAGCGCGTTGCCATTTGCTGCGCTTTCCTCGTCCACATTGCACACATATAAAACTGGTTTGCTGGTGAGTAGTTGCAAAAGCTTCATAATCCGCTTTTCATCATCGCCTGAAAGCACAGTTTCCCGCGCTGGGCGACCATCCGCAACGACTTTGAGAACCTTCTCAATCACTGCCACTTGCTCGGCGATTTCTTTATCGGTTTTAGCCTTTTTTTGCAGCGCGGGCAGGCGTTTTTCAAGGCTTTCCATATCGGCGAGAATTAGCTCCAACTCCACAATATCCGCGTCGCGCATCGGGTCAATCGCACCTTCCACATGGGTGATGTTGCCGTCTTCAAAGCAGCGCAGCATATAAATAATCGCGTCCACCTCGCGGATATGGGCGAGGAATTGGTTGCCTAGCCCTTCGCCTTTGCTCGCGCCGCGCACCAAGCCCGCAATATCCACAAACTCAAGCTGGGTTGGGATAATCTGTGCGCTGCCCGCAATTGCTGCGAGTTTTTCCAGCCGTGGGTCAGGCACATTTACGCGCCCGACATTTGGCTCAATGGTGCAGAATGGATAGTTTGCCGCCTCGGCTGCGATTGACGAAAGCAAAGCATTGAACAGCGTTGATTTTCCAACATTTGGAAGCCCAACAATACCGCATTTGAAACCCATTTTTTTATTCCTTAATTATTACAAATATTGACGGCTGCAAAAATGCTCGCTAACATTAGGTAATGCAAGCAAAAACTTTATTAAATGCTACCCAAGAACACTGTAATCTTGCTGTTTGCAGGCGAGCGGCAAAATTCATTTGGTTGTTGACAGCGTTGGTGGCGGTGCTGGACATCGTTTTTTCGATAACCAGCGGCATTAAGTTTAATAAAAATGTTTTGCTTTTTCTTGCTGGTATCAGCCTTTTTCTTGGTAGTATTTATCTGTTTTACAAGCATAAACGCCAAGATGCTGGAATATGCAGTGTAATAGAAATTTTACTGCAAGCCGTTTTATTCAGCAATTTAGCCGCCGCATTTAGCTATTTATCAGCTAGCACTTCCCTGCCGCTTTATGATGATTTATTCAGCAAAGCTGATATTTTTATTGGGTTTGATTACCTTGGTTATGCCCAGTTTATTCATTCCATCCCTTGGCTTTCGTGGCTTTTGACGATGGCTTATATATCGATTGGTGCGCAGTTTGTAATAATGATGATGTGGCTTTTTGTCGTAAAAAACACCCTGCGTTTGCAGGAGGTGATGCTTGCCTCTGCTCTGGGGGCTATCGTCTCGATTATAATCTCAGCCTCGTTGCCATCGGTTAGTGCCTATTTGCATTACGCATATTCTGGGGTGCAATTTGATTATGTCGCGCTGGGTAGCCAAATATCGGATTTATTTTTATTGCGTAGTGGTGGTATGAGTGAATTACCAATTATGTATCAAGGGATAATTACATTCCCTTCTTTCCACTCCACGCTTGGCGTGATGTTTATTTACGCATTTTGGAATTTTTTCTGGCTAAGATTGCTTGTTTTTCCGCTTAATTTGCTACTGTTTCTTTCCACCACTGTTGAGGGCGGGCATTATCTGATCGATACTTTTGCAGGGATTTTAATCGGAATTATAACTTTGCTTGTGGCTCGCAGGGTTACTGCACTGCCAAGCTAACTTTGTTCATGAACCCTGCCTCGTCACTTGCCAACAATAATCCTATATGGCGCGAGGTTTCGGCGAGTATAGTTTCAACTTTCGGCATTTCGGCTTTGGCAAAATCGGACAGCACGAAGTTGGAAACATCGTCTTTATCCGCTGGGCGGTCAATGCCTAGGCGCACGCGCAAATAATCCGCGCCCAGATGCGCGTCCAGACTTTTAAGCCCATTATGCCCGCCACTGCCGCCGCCGCGCTTCACCCGCAACTTGCCGAGTGGCAAGTCCAACTCGTCATGAATTACGATGATTTTTTCTAGTGGTATTTTATAGAAATTGGCAATTTCAGCGGCGGGAGTGCCTGATAAATTCATATATTTAAGCGGTTTGAAAGCAAAAACTTTTTCAGCCCCAATATTCCCCTCGGCAACTGCGCCGCCGAATTTCAGCGACCATTTGGCAAAAGCATAATCCTCCGCTACGCGGTCAACAGCCATAAATCCAATATTATGGCGGTTGCCAGCGTAGCGAGCTTCAGGATTGCCAAGACCGATGAGGAGGGATGCCATAGATTATAGTGTCGGTGTAGGTTATCAGTGTCGGAAAACTAAAACTTACCGACAACCGACACCAACACTGACACAATCCCTACTTCTTCTTAGGTGCTTCTTTTTTCGCCGCTGCTGCTGGTGCTGCCGCAGGAGCTGCTGCTGCCGCTGCTGGAGTTTCTTCCTCCGCCTTACCGCGACCAGCGATGGTCGCCACGGTGAAGTTGCGTTTAATCACAGGGGTTACGCCTTTTGGAAGCTCAACATCCGCAATATGAACGCTGCGCCCAATATCAACGGCCTGAACATTCAGGTCAATATGAGCAGGGATATGAGCAGGATCGCACCAGAACTCAATCTCATGGCGAACAATGTTCAGAACGCCGCCCTTTTTGATACCGATAGAACGCTCTTGACCGCTAACTTTAACAGGAATTTTAACGCGCAAATTCACGCCTTTTTCAACTTTGATAAAATCAACATGTTCAATCATATCGGTGACTGGGTTGAACTGTAAATCTTTTGGCAAAGCTTGCACGGTTTTATCGGCAAATTTAAGCTCCACCAAGCGGTTGCGGAAGCGACCTTTGGCATATTCCATCGCAACTTCTTTAAGTGGCAAAGCGATGCGAACGGCTTCCTGACCCTTAGCGTATAAAACCGCAGGAATTTTGCCCTCGCGGCGCAGGCTGCGCGAAATCCCTTTGCCGCTTACTTCGCGGGCTTCTGCTGGTAAAACAGCGGTTTGTTTGGTTGTAGTCATTTGTTATACTCCTTGTTGTTGTTATTACTTAAAGTGTCGGTGTCTGTTGACGGTGTCGGTTATTTTTCTTCTGACACTGACCACTGACACAGGCACGACTTCCACTAATCAAACAAACTCGAAACGCTCGTTTCCTCGCTAATGCGCTTAATTGCTTCGGCAAGTAGCGGGGCGACGGAAACAAAGCGAATATTTTTTGCGGCTTTCACGGCTTCAGTCGGCGCGATGGTGTTGGTCACCACCAGCGAGGTTAAAACTGAACTCGTCACGCGCTCAACGGCTTTGCCCGAAAGAACGCCGTGCGACACATAAGCCGCGACGCTGTTTGCACCAGCGTCCTTCAAAGCCGCAGCGGCGTTGCACAGAGTACCAGCCGAATCGACAATATCGTCAAACAAGATGCAATCGCGCCCAGAAACATCACCAATAATGTTCATAACCTCGGAAACGCCCGCCTTTTCGCGGCGTTTATCCACGATGGCGAGGTCTGCGCCAATGCGGTTAGCAAGTCCGCGGGCGCGAACAACGCCGCCAACATCGGGCGATACAATCATCACATTTTTCAGGTCAGGGAAATTCGCCTTAATGTCTTTCACGATAACAGGCGCGGCATATAGATGATCCAGCGGAATATCAAAAAACCCTTGGATTTGTGCGGCGTGCAGGTCAATGGTCAGCACGCGGTTTGCGCCAGAAGCAGCGATAACATTCGCCACCAACTTCGCGGAAATCGGCGTGCGCGGCCCAACTTTGCGGTCTTGGCGGGCATAGCCAAAATAAGGGATAACCGCGGTTACGCGGCGGGCAGAGGCGCGTTTCAGCGCGTCCAAGCACACCAGCAGCTCCATGATATGGTCATTCGCAGGATAGCAGGTGGACTGAATAACGAACACATCCTCACCACGGACATTTTCATGAATTTCCACGAAAACTTCTTGGTCAGCAAAGCGTTTTACGCTCGCGCTGGTGAGTTTCATCCCCAAATAATCCGCCACACCTTGCGCGAGTTCTGGGTTGCTGTTGCACGATATTAATTTCATAATTTATGCCTTAAAAAAAGATGGCTATAGACGCAAAAAACCCTTCATCTGCCATGCCATATATAACGCACACCAAATGAAGCCCTTATGCGGCGATTGCCCATTCCTCGGATTTTCAAGAGGCTTTTACCAGCTATAAAACAAAAAGTAAAGGTAATTGTTGCTAAGTGCGGTAGCTGCCGTTTATGTCTATATATCTGTGGGTTAGGTCGCAGGTATAGACTGTGGCGGCGGCATTTCCCACGCCAACGCCAACTTCAATATCTATTTCGCGCCCTTGCATGTGTGGCGTGATTTGCTCTTCGCGGTAGTTTTCGTCTGCTGCGCCGTTTTGCGCCACGATTACGCCGCCAATTTTGATGGTGAGCTTGTCGCGGTCGGCTTTTTCACCCGCCTTGCCGACAGCCATCACGATACGCCCCCAATTGGCGTCCGAGGCGGCGAGTGCGGTTTTAACCAGTGGCGAATTGGCGATGCTCATGGCGATGCGCTTGGCGGCGGGCTTGGTTTCCGCGCCGCTGACGGTGATTTTAACCAGCTTTTCCGCGCCTTCACCGTCCTTCACCACTAGCATTGCCAGCTCGTGCAGAACTTCGTGCAGTGCGCGGCGGAAATCGCCGTAATCCGCGGCGGGATTATTCGCACTTCCAGTTGCAAATACAAGGAGAGTATCACTCGTAGAAGTATCGCCGTCCACGGTTATGCTGTTAAAGGTGGTTTCGTTGGTTTCTGCCAATAATTCCTGCAAAATATTGGCGGGAATTTTAGCATCGGTGAACACAAAAGCCAGCATGGTCGCCATGTCGGGTGCAATCATCCCCGAGCCTTTGGCGATGCCGTTTATGGTAACTTTAACGCCGCCAATATCCGCGCTGCGCGTTGCCATTTTCGGGTAGGTATCGGTGGTCATGATGGCTTTCGCCGCGTCGCTCCATGCTGTTTCGCAGAGGTTGTTTGCCATTGACGACAAAATATCCGCTATTTTTTCTGCAGGGAGCTTTTCGCCGATTACCCCTGTTGATGCCATGAATATTTGGTCTGTGCGGCAAGCAATAGTTTTACCAGCAATGTTGGCAATTAGCTCCGCACCATCTTTGCCCGCCTTACCAGTAAACGCATTGGCATTGCCAGAATTAACCACCAGTGCGCGGGCAACGCCGCCTTTCAAAGCCTCGCGGCAAGCAAGCACAGGGGCGGAAGCGGTGAGCGATTTGGTGAATACACCAGCAACGCTTGTTCCCTCGCATAATTCAACCAGCAAAACATCAACGCGGTTTTGATAGCGCACCCCAGCCGCTGCTGTTGCAATGCGAACGCCAGCAATTGGCAGCAGGGAAGGATATGTTGAGGGAGCGAGAGGCGAAATTTGCATTAGAAAATCTATTTCTTTTCTTCCGCTTTTGGCTGAATTAACGAGCGGGAAAAGTCTTTTTCTTTGCCATTTTCATCCAGATATTTGATATTTGCAGCTTTTAGCAAACCTTCAATATAGCCTTGCACAGCTTTGCCAGTCAGCTCGGCTTTGATGGCTTCTTTGCTTTCTTCAAAGCTGGCTGGTTTAAGCGGGCGGCGGTCTTCCAGCTTGATGATATGCCAGCCGAAAGACGACTTAACAGGCGCGGAAACCTCGCCTTTTTTCAGCTTAAACGCTGCATCGGCAAATTCTGCCACCATCTTGTCTTTGCTGAACCAACCAAGGTCGCCGCCATTTGCGCCTGACCCTTTATCGGATGATTTTTCTTTTGCCAATTTCTCAAAATCACCACCTTTTTTAAGCTCAGCAGCGATTTTTTTTGCTTCATCTTCACTGGCAACTAAGATATGGCGAGCTTTAACTTCTTCCTCGCCTTTGCTGGCTGCGATTTTCGCGTCATAAGCCGATTTTATCTGCTCGTCAGTTACTAAATTCTTCGCTTTATCTTCAATAAATGTCTGTGTAACTAGCTGTTTTTGTATGTTTTCAAGGCGTTTTTTTACCTCATCTTTTTTGTCAAAACCTGCTTTGATGGCTTCTTTATAAATCAGTTTTTCAGAAACTAAACCACGCAGAACATTCTGGCGGACGGTCTCATCAAAAGTTGCAAAGTCAGGCGCGGTGTCGCTTTTGAACAAGCCCTTCCAGATTTCCAAAACCTCGGATAGTTTGATTTCTTCGCCACCAAGATTGATTATGGTGTAATCCTTTGCTGGAGTGGCAGGAGTTGCTGGCACGGCAGATTTCGCAGGCTCAGCGGCTGGCTTCGCTGCTTCTGTTGCTGCGGGCTTTGCATCCTCCGCAAATGCAGGAAAAGCAAGGAGTGAAGCGGCAACAAGCAGGCAAGAACGCAATGTATTTTTCATAATGAAATAATCCTTATATTTGGTGGTTGTTTCCGTATTTAATTGACCATAGCTTATGGCACATTCTTTTTTTATTTGCAAAGTCAATTTTTTGGCAAATTTTTTTCAAATTTTCTGACTTCCAGTGCAGTTTATCATGATTTATCTTTTCCTTATGGAAGCAGATAATTTACAAATAAAAAAACTATCACTGGATAAAGCCGCCAAATATATTGAGCTAAAGGCTGGCGAGATGTTGCTGGATTTGGAAAACGGCTCGCCTTTGGATAATTATTTTAGCAAGAAGAGCTGTTTAGTCAGTCGTCTGACTATGCTAGCTGAGCTGTTGATAAAAATCGATAAAATCAATCAAAGCGCTATTAGAAGTGAGCCAAGAGCAAAAAATCATTATGAATTTACCGAGGCAGATAGAAAGCTTGCGGAATCGATTAGAAATAAGCGAATAGAGCAGGGGACTGTGCGCGTCTCCAAACTTCCAGCTCATATCAGGCGTGCTGCGGATGATGAAGTGATAGGAACAGAGCAATGTCAGAGATAGATGAGCTTGAGGAATTGCTTACCACAGATTTTTCTCAATTTATTGCAAAAGCTTTTACTACCGTTGACCCAGAAGCGGATTTTTTGTCGAATTGGCATATTGATTTAATCGCGGAATATCTGGAGGCGGCGCAGAGGGCGGAGATTACTCGTCTGATTATCAACATGCCGCCGCGCAGTTTGAAATCGGTGTGTGTGAGCGTCGCTTGGCCAGCTTGGTTGCTGGGGCATAATCCTAGTGCGCGGATCATCGCCGCCAGCTACGCCGCTTCGCTTAGCCTGAAACACTCAATGGATACGCGGTTGGTGATTTCCTCGCCGTGGTATCAGCGGATTTTTCCCGAGGTGCAGCTAACGCGGGAGCAAAACCAAAAGCAAAAATTCACCACCACCAAGCGCGGTTTTCGCCTTGCCAGCTCGGTGGGTGCGAGCGTGATAGGCGAGGGGGGGAATTTTCTGATAATTGACGACCCGATTAGCCCCGCGCAGGCGATGAACGCCAAATGGCGGGAGCATGTAAATAATTGGTTTGACCACACATTTTCTACTCGTCTTAATAACAAGAAAAAAGGGGTGATTGTGCTGGTGATGCAGCGGTTACACGCCGATGATTTAAGCGGTTATCTGCTTGCCAAGGGCGGTTGGGAACATCTTTTTTTGCCTGCAATTGCGAATCATTCTCAACAATACGCCTTCGGAAAAATAGAAAAAACCATGGAGGCTGGCGAATTATTACAGCCAGAGCGCGAGAATCTGCGGCTGATTGAGCGGGCAAAAATTGATTTGGGAGCGCAAGCGTTCGCCGCACAATATCAGCAAGCTCCGCTGGTGGAGGATGGCGCGATGCTAAAACGCTCATGGCTTGCCCGCTATAGCCAGCTTCCAAGCGTTGTAGAGCGCGTGGTGCAAAGCTGTGACACGGCGATAAAATCAGGGGCGCAGCATGACGCTAGCGTTTGCCTCACCTTCGCCGAATACGATGGGCGCAGCTATCTGCGCGATGCGCGGGTGATGCGCCTTGAATATCCCGACCTAAAACGCTTTTTTTACAGCCACACCAACGATTATCAGCCGCAAGCGATTTTGCTGGAAGACAAAGCCAGCGGGCAGCAATTATTGCAGGACGCCAAGCGCGAAACCCACCTGCCGATCATCGCCGTCCGCCCGAAAAATGACAAGCTGACGCGTTTTGCGGGCGTAAGCGCGATGATTGAGGCGGGCAGGTTGGTTTTGCCAAAAAACGCTCCGTGGCTCGCCGATTTTGAGGCGGAGTTGCTGGGTTTCCCCACCGCCGCGCATGACGACCAAGTGGACGCACTCACCCAATATCTGGAGTGGATACGCAGGCAAAGCTTTGAAAAAATGGGGCTGCGCGGGGTTTGAGGTGCTGTTTGCAGCAATTGTCACAAAAGCTTAACAAAACTATAGTGGATTTATTAATTTTGTTTTGATAGTACTGCTTGGTAGTTAATTTTTGTACAATTTTATGATGGAGAATTTTTTATGATTGATATGGCGGGTAAGTATGTACGGAAACAGTTAACAAGTCGAGAGATGGTGGAAACGGCAGACTGCGCTTTGTTGGCTAGTGCATTTGATATGAGTGGTGCGCGTAAAGATGGAGATAGTTTCTT
Organism: Rickettsiales bacterium; assembly: GCA_005792635.1. Lineage (GTDB taxonomy): Bacteria > Pseudomonadota > Alphaproteobacteria > Rickettsiales > SXRF01 > SXRF01. The sequence goes on along the minus strand of SXRF01000111.1, from coordinate 7,280 downwards.
TATACCAATTATATATAGTGAAAGAGCTAACCATGCTTTGGATGATACAGCTTACCGATATGTCAGTGCTTTTAATGGTTTGGGTGCAGAAAATGTGATGAAGGTAGTTTATCCTAATAGTAAGAAAATAGAAGGCGTCAGTATAGATGCTAAGAGCTTTCCAACAATCAGAGAGGCAATAATTAAATATCAAAAAGAGTTAGCTCAAGTTGAATCCGAAGAGCGTGGACGGCGACACTAAGGGTAATATCGCTTTGATCAAGCCATAAAAAGCTGTTGTTCGGCTCTGCGGCGACGCACTAGACCAGCGAGTTTTACGCCACCAGAAAATATCCATTTGGGGAATTCAGCGGCGGCGTCTGTGTAATTATTTTCGTTCAGCAGGCGCAGTAATTTTGATTTTGCGAAGGCTTTCGCGCCGATATTATAGGTGAGCGATGCCAGAGCATCAAATTGGTTTTGCGCCAACTCGCAAACCACCAAGCTATTTATCGCATCAGTGGCAATTTTTGCGTCTTGCATTAGCAGCTTTTCTGCTTCTGATGGTGATATGCCATTTGGTGGGAATTTTTCATTTGCCAATATAACATGTCCATAGCCAATGGTTGCTTTGCCAGCAGGGCAGAGATAAATTTTAGCAGAAAACCCCTCATATTCCTTGAGTAGGGCGACGCCAATTGGTGATATTTGCATAATTCCCGCGCTGTTGATGATTGTTATTCATCAAACATGGCACGAAGGTATTTGTCCTGTAAGTGGGATTTTTAGGCTCTTATCTTGAGTTGCCGATATTTTGAGATCGCTCGTTATTGCTGATAGAATTAGCTGCGCCCTTCAATAGTTCTGGAAAACTTTCGTTACTCTGCGCTTGGGCTAACCAGTTGCCTTCAATTTGTTTTTCCATATATCCATTTAATTGCTTGTCTGTAATATCCATAAAGCCCCCCAATTAGCTTGCCTTTTTTTCTTGGTCTTTTACTATGGTTTGCGCCACATTTAGAGCCATTCCACGGATATGTGCGGGCTGTAACAGCATTCCTTCATCATCGCGCACACCTTCAAACATTTTGATAAACCACGGGCGAAGTTTTTCGGCGATTTCCATTATTTTATTGCCGCGGCTTTGTGGTTCTTCTCGGCGTATAACTTGTATGCCAGAATTTTGTGGCACAGCCATAGATGCGGCAACAGGCGCGTTTTTCGCCTTATTAACCCAAGAATTTATGGCGTCGTGTGACATTTTACTCCCCAATAATCAAATTAACTATTAACCTTATTATCTGTAATAATAGATTAATATATTTAATAATTGGTTAATGGGGGCGGCAAAATACGCAGCTTCTATAATCCCCGCCACGCCGAACAATTATCTTTACAATCAAGTAGTTATTTGTTTATTCTCCTTATTACCTCTGGTTCTCTATGGGCTAAAAATATGAACGATATTCTGCCGATTGTTGGGCTTACTAATCTACGCAGGCGTACTGTGGTTGGAGTTTTGCGGGCGTGGCGCGGCGTTGGCGGGTTGGCGCGGCAGGCGGTTTGTGCGGATATTCGCCCAAATGTTCCCAAGGAGGATTTGGAAAATTTGCGTCGGCAAATGGCGCAGTGCCTTGATAGTAAGGGCGGAGAGGTGACAGCGCGGGCGCATACCGCCGATCTTGGGCGCACTTATTTAGGGCTGAATGAAGAGGGGCGGGTGAAGTTTTTGAATCTGCTGGCGGATGAATTTTCGCTGGATGATAAAAAACTGACTGCCATCACAAAAAAATATAGCGCGGCGGCGGATGCCACGGAAAAATTTAACCTGCAAAATGAATTGCGGCAAGCATTGGTTTCTCCGCGCAGCACCATTCTTCGGCAATTCACCGCGCTTCCCGATGGCTTCAAATTCCTAATCAATCTGCGGGCGGATTTATTGCCGATGGTGGGCAAAGGGCTTAATTTGCGCGGTGTGGAGCAGGATTTGAAAAATATTCTTTCCGCATGGTTTGACATTGCACTACTGGATTTGCAGGAAATCACTTGGAATTCGCCAGCTGCGTTGCTCGAAAAACTGATAGAATATGAGGCGGTTCACCGCGTTGCATCATGGACGGATCTAAAAAATCGGCTGGATGCCGATCGGCGAGTTTTTGCTTTTTTCCATAATAAAATGCCGCTTGAGCCACTTATTTTTGTTCATGTCGCGCTGGTTTCTGGCATGAGCGATAATATACAGGTTTTGTTGGATGAAAAAAGCCCCGTGATTGACAGGGAAAAAGCGGACAGTGCGATTTTTTACTCGATTTCCAACGCGCAAAAAGGGCTGGCGGGCATTAGCTTTGGCAATTTCCTGATTAAGCGGGTGGTGGAAATTCTAACTAGCGAGATGAAAAACATCAAAAATTTTGCGACACTCTCACCCATTCCTAATTTTCGAGCGTGGCTTGATCCGCAAATTGCCAGCGGCAAAAGCGAATTTTTTAGCGCGAGCGAGCTGGCACTGCTCAAAAAATTGGATACTGATTGGCACAAGGATGATAAAACGGCAAGTGCATTGCAACCAGTCCTAACCCGCCTTTGCGCTCATTATTTGCTGAATGAAAAAGTCGGCGGAAAAAAGGCAGGAAAACCATTTGACCCCGTTTCTAATTTTCACCTGTCCAATGGCGCAAGGTTGGAACGGCTCAATTGGCTGGCGGATACTTCGCCAAAGGGCATGAAGCAATCGGCGGGCATGATGGTGAATTACAACTATAAGCTACCTGAAATTGACGAAAACCACGAAGCATTCATGACCAGTGGCAAGATAGTGGCTGGTAAGCAGGTGAAGGGCTTTTTGTAGAATGACCAATATACTGAAAGCAATCTATAATATTTCACAGTTGCGATCGTTTGCAATTGCTGAAATTTATAAAAATTCTATCCGTATTCAGCAAGTTGGAGATGCGCTGGAATATTTTATAAAGGATGCTTTTTGTGGGGCTTTTGCGATTGATAACTTGGCGGAAAAAGAAGCGCGATATGCAAGTGAATTTTCCTATATCGGCAATGCCAATAATCCACCAGACATTATAATAAAAAATGGCGATGCTATTGAGGTAAAAAAGATTGAAGGGGAGCATTCGAACATTGCCCTGAATAGCTCATATCCAAAGGACAAGTTATTTGCTGGTAGCAGCATGATTACCAAGGCTTGCAAAAATTGTGAAGCATGGGAAGAAAAGGATATTATTTACGCAATCGGAACAGTAAAAGAGAAAGTTTTGCGTTCATTATGGCTGGTATATGGAAGTGTTTATGCGGCAGAAAAAGAAGTTTATGAACGCATTAGCAACAGAATATCAGATAGCCTAAAATCAGCCGAAGGCGTAGAGTTTTCGCCGACCAATGAGCTTGGTAGGGTAAATAAAGTTGACCCACTAGGTATTACCTATTTACGCGTTCGCGGAATGTGGGGAATTGAACACCCTGCCAAGATTTTTACGCAAATCTCAGATGCTGAAGCAAACCTGCTAAATGCTGTTGTTACAGAGGAAAAATATCTTTCTTTCCCGAAGGCTGACAGGGAAAATTTGGAAAAAGAAAAAAATGTTTCAGTAAGTAAAATTTCTGTGAAAAACCCCAATAATCCCGCGCAAACTATTCCTGCCATTCACATCAGCATAGCGAGGGGAAAATGAAAATACTCTCGCTTTTTTCTGGCTGTGGTGGAATGGATTTAGGCTTTGAACGCGCTGGGTTTGATGTTGCGTGGGCGAATGAATATGACAAATCAATTTGGGAAACTTACGAAATAAACCATAAAAAATCATATCTTGATAAGCGCAGTATCCGCGATATTCAATCATTAGAAATGCCAAGCGATATAGTTGGCGTAATTGGCGGGCCACCATGCCAAAGTTTCAGCGAAGCTGGCAAAGGGCTTGGCGTTGCTGACCAACGCGGGCAATTATTTTTTGAGTATTTACGAGTTATAAAAGATAAAAAACCGCTATTTTTTGTTGCTGAAAATGTCTCTGGAATGCTGCACCCAAAGCATCAGGATACTGTCAACAATCTGATAAATAGTTTTTCCGCGCTTGGCTATACCGTGAATTTTCAGTTGCTAAATGCCAATGATTTTGGCGTTCCGCAAGATAGGAAAAGGGTGTTTTTTATTGGTTATGATGCTCGTAGAACAAATAAGTTATTTAATATAAAACCGCCGACTCATAAAAAACCAACGCTGTGTGATGCGATTTATGATTTGCGCGAAACGCCAACGCCAGCGATGGAAAAAAATAAAACCAACGGAAAAAATCTGATAATTCCTAACCATGAATATACCACAGGCGGATTTTCCTCAATTTACATGTCGCGCAATCGCGTTCGTGCTTGGGATGAGCCGTCATTTACCATCCAAGCAGGTGGTAGGCACGCACCAATTCATCCCGACGCACCGAAAATGACCTTTATAGAACAAAACAAGCGCGAATTTGTGCGCGGACAGGAACATCTATATCGCAGGCTTTCAGTGCGCGAATGTGCGCGGATACAAACTTTCCCTGATAATTTTATTTATAAATACAATGATTTATCAGATGGTTATAAAATGGTTGGGAATGCAGTGCCTGTTAATCTAGCTTTTCACATTGCTAGCCAAATAAAAAATGATTTATTTGCGAATGGAAATGTCGCACACGAAGAAAGAATTCTTGAATATGCCTGATTTCCATGTGGAATTATACGGCAAGGGCTTTTTGTAGCGTTTTACGCCCGAAGTTTATCGCTCAACTGCGCGTATGGCAACACGCCAGAAACATCGCCAAGAGCCGCCACAGTCAGTTTTCCACCCGCAATTTGCCGCGCTAGTGCTAGTAGTTGCTGTTTGCTCACTGCGTCAATTTTCTTGGTTATGGCTTCGGCGTGGCGATACTGCCCGAACATAATTATGTGCCGCCCAATCCATGTTGCCACGGTCTGCGGCGTTTCCCGCGCCATCAGCAGCTCGGCTTTTTGTTGGTTTTTGGCGCGGTTAATTTCCGCATCGGAAATATCCGCTGCCATTGCTGCAATTTGCTCGCACAACACGCCAGAAAGTTCCGCGGCTTTTTCAGGAGCGGCGGCGGCGTAGACGCTCATTACGCCGACATCCTCATAAGCCGATGCCATCGCATAAACTGTGTAGGCAAGCCCGCGCCTTTCGCGCACTTCTTGGAACAGGCGCGAGGACATCCCGCCGCCAAGGATGGTGGTGTAGACTTGCAGCGCGTAATAATCAGGCGAGTGCATATTGATGGTCGGCAAACCAAACAACAAATGCAATTGCTCAAAATCCCCCGTCACGCGGGCATCACCGCCTTTATACTGCGCGATTTCAAATTTCGCGCCATCTTCCACCTTGGGCATAGTGAAAAATCGTTCCACTAGTGCAACGAAATCCTCATGTTTAATATTCCCAGCGGCGGTCAGCACCATGCGCTGTGGGCGGTAATGCGTCGCCATATAGGTAAATAAATCATCGCGGCTGTAGCTCGCTACTTTTTCGGGCGTGCTTAAAATTGAGCGACCAAGCGGTTGTCCTGAAAACGCCGTATCGTCAAAATAATCAACGATTAAATCATCAGGCGAATCGTGGTGCATGGCGATTTCTTGGATAATCACCTCTTTTTCCCGCGCTAGCTCGTCCTCGGCGAAGGTGGAATTTTGCATAATATCCGCGAGGATTTCCACCGCTAGCGGCGCATCGCCCTTTAGCACTTTCGCGTAATACACCGTCATTTCCATGGAGGTATAGGCGTTCAGTTGCCCGCCGATAGCATCAAAAACCTCGGCTATTTCCCTTGCGCTGCGGGTTTTCGTACCCTTAAACGCCATATGTTCCAGCAAATGCGAAATGCCGTTTTCCGTCGCGCTTTCATAACGCGCACCCGCGCCAACGCTAACCGCTACTGCGACACTCTCCACGCCTGCCAAGAACTCGCTGGCAACGCGCATACCATTTGGTAAGGTGGTGATTTGATAGGTCATATTCTGCTCATAAATAAGTTACTTAGGCAGATAGACTAGATTTTCTGAGCTATTTCGCAAGCGGAATTATTGGCAATTATTACCCAACTAGCTGCAATAACGCTGGCGGCAGGCGATTGCCTTGCGCGGCTATGGCGAGAGCCACATTATTCTGCAATGTCGCTTGTGAACTTGCTGTTGCGGCATCAGCAAAATCCGTGTCTTGCAAAGTGGAACGCGCCGCTTCTTGGTTGGCAATAGCGGAATCAATGCTCGCCGCCGCATAATCAACCGATTGCAAGAACGAACCAACATTTGCCCGCACACCCGTAAGCTTGTCGAGAACATCTGCGATTACTGACAAAACATTATTTGCACCTTCGCTGGTGCTGAGGGATGCGCCTTGCAGCAAGCTGGCTGTGGAAAGATTTTCAATGGCAAGGCTGCCCGAATTTTCACCATCGGAAGCGGCAAGTAAGCTCTCCAAAGACAGCGCGTCATTGCCACCCAAATCACCATTTAGAAGTTTTTTTCCGCCAAAGCTGGTGCTGGAAATTACTTGTTCGAATTGCGACATCAATTCTTTGAATGTAGAATCTATCTGACTGCGATTTTCATTGCTTAAGGTAGGAGAATTTGCCTGCTGTGCGAGATTTTGAATTTGCCCCGCTATGTCCTGTAGCTGAGCTATGCCGCCGTCCGCCACCTGTGCCAAGCTGCTAGCTTGCGCGAGATTTCCCGCCGCTTGTTTTAGACCGCTTACCGCAGATTTTAATTGACCAGCAACGGAAAGTGAGGCAATGTCGCCGCTAGCGGAATTCAACTTCTCACCGCTCACAAGCGCAGCAATCGCCGCACTAAGTTTAGAGCTGGTTTTTTGTATATTCTGTTGCTGCTGTAAAGCAGTCAATCCTGATAATGACGAAACATTCATAGCATCCTCCTGACACAATAGCGAAACCGCACGCCGCTTCCTGCTGCGACTAGCCGCGAAAAATAGGTTTTGCCCATAAATTCTACTATAGCTTGCTGCAAATGTCGTTTTCCTGCGCTTCCGTTGCTCATGTATAAAACATACACTCCGCTACGGTTCTCGGAAAACTACCATTTTCGCTTGCGCTATAGCGAATTTCTGGGCAGAACCTACTCCTCCGCAACTCTATAACCTACAGTATAATGGTTTATAAAAGGTTAATCAACTAAAAATATTTGTTTTTTATGCAGACAGTAATTGACAAACTGCCAAGATTGCTTTTTTATGCGCCTCCGCATTGGGTTTTTTAGTGTTTTATTGGGGCGTAGCCAAG
>SXRF01000110.1 GCA_005792635.1 Rickettsiales bacterium | reverse complement strand
ATCAAATCCACACTCATCAAATTTTCAGCGCGGTCTTTTTCGCTATTTTGTAAATTTTTGCGGAGTTTTTCGTCTTCTTCCGCTGTTTTTCCTCGCGCCGCCGTGCCTTTTATCGGGCGCGTTACCACATTTCCCGCCTCATCAATGTGCAAAAAAGATTCAGGGCTAGAGGATAAAATCGCCGTGTCACCAATTTTTATAAACGCGCTGTAAGCTGCTGGGCTTACCTCACATAGTTTTTTGAATAGCTGGAATTGATTTGGCGCGTCCGCAAATTCACCCATAAATTTGCGCGTTAAATTCGCTTGATACAACTCACCATCATTGATTTTTTCGATAATTTCCGCCGCTTTTTCCAGATATTCGCCGCGCGTCATGTTCGAGGTTATTTTACACACACTAGGCAATGCGTCATTCCTGCGAAGGCAGGAATCTCTTTCAACGCTTACGCCAGATGAATATAATGTCAGCGTCTTTGTTTCATGGTCAAACTGGTAAATGCTCGCAAATTGCATCATAAGCAGTGGCGGCAGGGAAAGCCAGTTTTTTGCTTCTTTGGTTAGGCTTTCCAAAGAATCCTTAAGCCCATAAGCCAGATAGCCAAACCACGCATTTGCAAATTTTTCTTGGTTTTGTGAAAGCACTCCCGCCAATTCCGCGAAATTATCGCTGGTTATTTTGCGTTCCAGCCCGCAAGCAAGCAAGCTATATCGCCCACTATAGCCATTACGAACGCCAGAATACAGCAACACAAAATCATCTTCCGTAAGCTGCGCGGCAAATTCCAATGGCTCTACCCACGCCAGATTTTGAATAATAATTTGCGGTTTCATGAGATTTAGTTTATTTTTCCTGAATGAAGATATTTGCGCGCATTATTAATATACTCCGCTCCCATTTCTGGCAAAAGAAAAGCGCGAAAAAACGAAGGTCACCAGAGAGTTTGCCGCCTGAGGTCATGGCGCAGGTTCTGGCGGAGGCAAGGTTACTGCGAAACTCTCATTCAGTTGATGTCCGCACAGTGGCGGATGATGAGGACACTTCTGCCCCTAAACCAGCCGATATGAGGCAGTAAAAGCCCCTCGATGCAAGCATTAGGGGTATTAACTAGAGAGAGATTAATAGGCAACAAAACCGATCTTTTAGGTGTTTTTATGTCCCTAAATGCCCCGTTTTTTACTTTAAGTTCTTGAAATAAGATTTTGATATTTATAAATTCACCTTTGAAATACGGGCTATTTTTTTCTATTTTTATTTTTTGTTATTTTTTTTCTTTTATCCACTTCCCGACCAATTTTATTCGCTATATCATTAGCAACAGCATAGCTATCAAATATTAAATTAAGTGGTTTTAATTCTGAAACAGGAAGTATTTTATAAGCAGTATTAGTAATGAACACCTCCTCGGCAGAGCGCAAGCTTTCAACGCCCTCCTCCACCTCCTGCACGGGATATGGCGATAGGCGCAAAACTGCGTTTCTCATACCACCCTCCAGTACGCCGCAAGCCAGCGCAGGAGTGTATAAAACGCCGTTCTTCAGCCAAAAAATATTGGCAGAGCTAGTTTCGCAAACTGCCCCCGCCTCATTTAACATGAGCGCGTCAAAACAGTTATTTTCCGCCGCTTCCATGCGTGCAAGTGTTGAGTTAAGCCCTTGACATAGCTTGAAATTTACGGGCAGAGATTTGGGTGAAATTTTGCTATAGCTGCTTAACCATAAAGAAATTGCTAGCGGCGGCGGCGCGGGCATTTCCATGGTTTCTATCACCAGAGTTGGCGTTGCACTCGCATCTGGCAGATAGCCCCGCCCACCAATTCCGCGTGTAATTTGAAGTCTTAGCAATCCATTTTTTACACCATTAATACTTACCAATTCAAAACAAGGTATGATTAAAAACGAAACATCAAAGGATATTTTTATTGCCGCAAGACCTCGTGCGAGCCTATCCACATGGAAATCCCACTGATAAATCCGCCTATCCTGCACCAGCATGGTTTCAAACACGCCGTCACCATAGCGAAACCCGCGATCCTGCGGCGATATTTTTGCCTCATCGGCGTTTATTAGTTGATTGTTTAAGATTATATATTGCATAACTGGATTATATGAAAAACAATGAAGTTATATTAGAAGTTATATTAGGATTGGGTAGCAATCTTGGTGACCGCACAGCGAATTTGCAAGCGGCAATTTTAGCTATGGGCGAATTTTTGCAGGATATACGCAGTTCCAGCATCATGGAAACGGCGGCACTCCTGCCCGAAAATGCCCCAGAAACATGGGATTTACCGTTTTATAATATGGCGATTGCAGGAAAAACCAGCCTATCACCACGCGAATTACTCGTAAGAATCAAGGAAGTAGAACAAAAATTAGGACGGAATAAAATTGGTCATTGGTCGCCCCGCACTATTGATATTGATATTTTGGCGATGCTGGAAAACGGCAAGAATTTGCGGGTGAATGATGTAGACCTAATCGTTCCGCATCCAGAATTGTTAAACCGTGACTTCGCGTTAAAACCCTTGCTGGAGCTTGTTCCAGAGTGGAAATATCCAACAGCAAAACTAGTCGGAATAGTGAATATAACTCCCGATTCCTTTTCCGATGGGGGGCAGAATTTCGCTCCAGAAATGGCGTTTGCCGCCATAAAAAAATTGATAGCTGACGGTGCGGACATCATTGATATTGGCGCGGAATCCACCCGCCCGAATGCTGTCGCCATTTCTGCGGATGAGGAATGGGTAAGGCTTGCGCCAGTGCTTGCTGCCCGCCCGCAATTTGACGCGCTGATTAGCGTGGATACGCGCCACGCGCAAACCGCCAAAAAAGCCCTTGCTGCGGGAGCAGACTGGATAAATGATGTTTCTGGTTTTGGCGATATAGAGATGGTGGATGCGGTGAAAAACGCTGATTGCAAAATCGTGGTTATGCACTCGCTTAGCGTTCCTGCGGATAAAAATATTGTTCTGCCAGATGGTTGCGACGCAGTGGCGGAGGTTTTGGCTTGGGCAGAAGAGCGGATAAAATCCTTGGAAAATGCGGGCATAAAGCGCGAGAGATTAATTTTTGACATAGGCATTGGCTTTGGCAAAACCGCAGCGCAATCACAAAAACTAATAGAGGGAATTTCGCAATTCCAATCGCTAGGCGTTCCCCTATTTGTTGGACATTCGCGCAAATCATTCTTAGGCGCAAGCAGCGTTGCCGATGCTGACCAAAAAACCTTGAAAATCTCCAAATTCCTAGCCAAAAATGGCGTTGAATATCTAAGGGTACATAATGTTGAAATTCATAAAAATGTTCTTTATGGTTGACAAATTGTATTTTATGGAGTACAAAATATATGTTTGAAATAATTCAAAGCAAGGAATTTGCGAAGTGGTTTTTGGGCATTCGTGACCAAAAAGCTAGAGAAGCAGTACTCATCAGGATGGGGCGCATTCAAAAAGGGTTGCTTGGAGATACAAAGCCTGTCGGTGATGGAGTAAGCGAGGCGCGGATTCATTATGGTGCTGGCTATCGCTTATACTTTATAAAAAGGGGAACGGAAATTATAGTTATGCTGGGTGGTGGTGATAAATCCAGCCAAGAACGGGATATTCTAAAAGCAAAGAAAATTGCAAGTGAATGGAGATAATTTATGAAAGAAGTTGATTTGAAAAATTTACCCAAAGGCTACACAGTTTTTGATGCTGCGGATTATTTGAAAAGTGAACAAGAAATCTCAAGTTTTTTGGAGGCTGCGTTAGATGATGCCGATGGAGATCCCGAACTTATAGCGCATTTTCTCGGCATTGCTGCCCGCGCACGGGGGATGACCAAAATCGCTAAAAAAACAGGGCTTACCCGCGCTGCTTTATATAAAGCTCTATCCGCGCAAGGAAACCCAGAATTTGCAACGATTATGAAGGTTATAAACGCGCTGGGGCTGAAGCTGAAAGTTGTTTGATGATTTCCGACCCAATAGACGAATTCCTAAACCGTTTGCAGCATCCGCTGATGGCGGGGATTGATTTATCGCTCGACCGCATGGCGCGGTTGCTGGCTGCGATGGGCAATCCGCAAAAGCGTTTGCCGCCTGTTATTCATGTGGCGGGAACAAATGGCAAAGGCTCGCTGATTGCCTATTTATCCGCGATTTTTGAGGCTGCGGGGCTTCGCGTGCATCGTTATACTTCGCCGCATCTGGTTTGGTTTCGCGAGCGCATTGTCCTTGCGGGCAAGGAAATTGAAAATGCTGATTTGGAAAAACTTTTCCGCCATATTTCGCCGATTTTGGCGCGTGAACAAGCCACTTTTTTTGAAGCGGCAACCGCTGCTGCCTTTCTTGCTTTTGCCGATAAACCCGCCGATATTTTGCTGCTGGAAACGGGCATGGGCGGGCGGCTCGACGCGACCAATGTTATCGCCAAACCGCTGCTGACCGCGATAACCACCATCGCGCTGGATCACACCGAATACTTAGGCAAAACCATAGAAAAAATTGCTGCGGAAAAAGCAGGAATAATCAAGCGAGGCGTGCCGCTGGTGGTGGGGCGGCAATGCGCGGAAGCACTAAAAGTTTTAGAGGCAAAAGCTGCGAGTTTGAACGCGCCAATTTCGCGCTTTGGCGTGGAGTGGCGGGTGGAAAATCATAAATATATTTCGAGAGCCAATGAACTAGAACTCGCGCCGTCGCTGGCTGGCGAGCATCAATTTGACAATGCGGGAACGGCGGTTGCTTGCGTGGAGCAAATGCCGCAGTTTAATATTTCGGATGAGCATATCAAACAAGGGCTGGCGAGTGCATTTTGGCAAGCGCGTTTGCAGCATTTAACCGACCATCCATACACAAAACTATTGCCGAATGGGGCGCAGCTTTGGCTCGATGGTGGGCATAACCCGCAAGGTGGGCAGGTGCTAGGCGCATGGCTTTCCGAACAAGCCAAAACCCACGAAATTTATTTGATTTGTGGCATGATGAAGGGCAAGGACAGCAAAGAGTTTTTGCAATTCCTCGCACCGCACACAAAACACCTATCGGCAATTGCCATCCCTTATGAGAAAGACGCGCAAACTGCAAACGCAATCGCCGAAGCAGCAAAAGCTGAGGGTATAGAAGCGCAGGCAAGTGAAAATGTAGAAAAAGCATTGCAAACCATCGCTACCCGTGCCAAAAACAACGCCATAATCTGCATTTGTGGCTCGCTATATCTGGCGGGAAAAATTTTGGCGAAAGTGTAAAAGGAAACAAAAAATGACACAATTACAAACCATTCACCTACAATCGATCATTGAAACTGCTTGGGAAGAACGCGCCGCGCTTAACATTCAGACCAAGGGCGAGGTGCGCGAGGCGGTGGATTTTGCAATTTCCGCCCTTGACGAAGGGGCAATGCGTATTGCCGAAAAAATTGATGGCAAGTGGCAGGTTAATCAGTGGCTTAAAAAGGCGGTTTTGCTGTCGTTCCGCTTGAATGACAACGAGCTGATGTATTCTGGGCAGCTTAAATTTTTTGATAAGGTACACACCAAATTTGCTAATTGGGGGGAGGATGAATTCCGCAAGGCGGGCTTTCGCGCTCTTCCAGGGGCTGTGGTGCGCCGCAGTGCATATATCGGCAAGGATGTAGTGTTGATGCCGAGTTTTGTCAATGTCGGCGCACATGTCGGCGAGGGAACGATGGTTGATACTTGGGCGACCATCGGCAGTTGCGCTCAAATCGGCAAACATTGCCACATCTCAGGCGGAACAGGCATCGGCGGTGTGCTTGAGCCGCTGCAAGCCGACCCTGTGATTATTGAGGATAATTGCTTTATCGGAGCACGCAGCGAAATCGCCGAAGGGGTAATCGTTGAGGAAGGCTCGGTAATTTCCATGGGCGTTTTCATCGGCGCATCCACCAAAATTATTGACCGCGCAAGTGGCGAAGTGTTGTACGGGCGCGTTCCCGCCTATAGCGTGGTGGTTGCAGGAACAATGCCTGCCAAAAATGCGGGCGATCCAAATCTTTATTGCGCGGTTATAGTTAAACGAGTGGACGAAAAAACTCGTTCCAAAACAGGGATTAACGAGCTGCTACGGGAGTAGCAGAACCTAGTTAGTTGGTAAAATACAGCCCTGCCCCTTGGCGGAAAGCGTCGCACAGACGGATTTTGCCTCCTTCGCACTAGCAAAGCCACCAACGCGCAGACGGTAAAATTCCTTGCCATTTACAGTTGCCTTCACAATCTGCGGAGATTTATGCGCTAGGTCAGGAAATTTTTTCTGTATCCGCGCCCAGTCTTTCCGCGCTTCTGCATCACTTGGATACGCGCCAAGCTGAATTTTCGCAGAGCCACCACTAGCAGTTGCTATTGGCTTTGGCTTGTCTGTAACTTTTGTCACAGTTTTTTCGACTGTCGTTTTTGGTGCTTCCGCAATTTTTGCCGCTGGTTTTTTATCATCAACCCCAACAGCTTCAATTCTTTGCACTTCTATAGGTTTTTCTGTTACTTTATCAGGAGTTTTATTTTCCACTTGCTCTGCTGGCTTGCCATCTTCACTAACCACGGCACTAGCAGCGACGGAGTTATCCTCTGCTTTTATTGGCTCTTCTGGTGAAGGCAAAACGCGCTCGACCTTTGCCGCTTGCGGAGGAGAGCTGGCAAAAGTCTCAAAAACGGTTTTATCCTGATTGGGAAATTGCATCCCGCCAGCGTCAACAGGTTTTTCCTTTATCGGAGATTTATCAGCTTCCACAACCAATAAATCATCATCCTTAACCGCAGAACTGCCAGAATTTGAGGCATACCAAGCTATGCCAACAAAACTAGAAATTGTGGCAATAAGCACAATAGTTGCCAGCCATTTCGAAGCAAAGCCTTTAGGAGCTTCATCCTGTTCATCTTCATAGCTCATTATCGCATTTCCTCCACTGGTTCAACGCCAAGAACTGTAAGCCCTGAGGCTATCACAAACGAAACCGCACTGGCAAGCGCAACCCGCGCCGCCGAAACTTCTATATCATCCTCTGAAATAAAACGCAAACTATCCTCGCCATTAAGTATGCCGTGGAATTCTGCCGCAAGGTCATATAGATAAAAGGCAATTCGGTGTGGCTCAAGCGCGAGTGCGGCAGACTCAATAAGCCGCGGGTAGCCACACATGAAGCGAATAAGAGCCAGCTCCGACGGATGAGTAAGTCGCGCTAGAAGCTTCGCATCAGCAGCTTGCGCGAGTGCATAGGCAGCGGGCAACTTAGCCGCCGCATTACGACAGATAGACCGCGCCCGCGCATGAGCGTACTGCACATAAAACACAGGGTTATCGCGCGATTTTTCCATAACTTTTGAAAAATCAAAATCAAGCGGCACATCATTTTTGCGCGTGAGCATAATAAAGCGGAAAGCATCTTTCCCCACCTCGTCCACAACTTCGCGCACAGTGACGAATGTTCCTGCGCGTTTTGACATTTTAAGCGGCTCGCCATCTTTCATGAATTTAACCAGCTGGCAAAGCTTGATTTCCAAATCAACATCACCACCAGACAGGGCATTAACCGCGGCTTTTAAGCGTTTTACATAGCCACCATGATCCACACCAAGCAACATAATCAACTGTTCAAACCCACGATGGATTTTATCGCGCTGATAGGCTATGTCGGGCGCAAAATATGTCCATCTTCCATCCGATTTTTTTACTGGGCGGTCGCTGTCATCGCCAAATTTAGTAGCGCGGAAAAGCGTTTGCGGACGAGCCTCCCAATCATCAAGTTGCTTGCCTTTTGGTGCTTCCAGAACACCTTCATAAATCAAGCCCTTTGCGTCCAAATCACGGATAGCATCCTCCACCATTCCCGCCTCTGTGATTGCGCGTTCTGAGGTAAAAACATCAAATTCAATGCCAAGCATTGCAAGGTCGCCCTTGATGATTTCCATTACCGCGCCCAGCGCATAGTCGCGCACAATCGGCAACCACTCCGCCTTATCGCGCTCAAGCAAGGTTTCGCCGTGAATTTGGCGCAGAGCCTCGGCAATCGGAATCAAATAATCCCCTGGATATAAACCTGCGGGAATTTCGTCAATTTTTTCTCCGCAAACCTCGCGGTAACGCAGGAAAACTGACTCCGCCAGCTTGTCCACCTGTGCGCCAGCATCATTCACATAATACTCGCGGGTGACGCTATAGCCAGTTTTCATAAGCAATAGCGCAATCGCATCGCCATAAATATAACGCGCATGACCAACATGCATAGGCCCTGTCGGGTTGGCAGAAACATACTCAACATTCACTTTTTTACCGCCGCCAATGTCCGAATTGCCATAGCCGATTTTTTCAGCAAGGATATTAAGAACCTCGCCTTGCCAGATGCTCGGTGCGAGCGTCATATTGATGAAACCAGCTCCAGCAATCTCCAACTTGGCAATATCAGCATCATTTTTTAGCTTTTCTGCCACAAATTCGGCAATTTCGCGTGGTTTTTTGCCAATTTGCGCGGCAAGAACCATCGCCACATTGGTCGCCACATCGCCATGTGCAGCTTCGCGTGGTGGAGCAGCCTCTACCTTGTCAGTGTTAATATTTTGTGGAAAAACACCCGCTGACTGCAACTCAGCAACCGCGCTTTTTACCTTATTTTCTATAATCTTAAAGATATTCATTATTGCTATTCCTAAGGACTTAATATGGCATTTTCAATGTTCTTTGGATAGCATTTTTCGCACACATAACAAGCAAAATAACGCTTGAAATTCTTTTGTATTGCTATATAAGTGCAGCCTTCCCCCTTATATTTAACATTTACTGATAGAGAGTCGCTAACCCATGGTCGCCCTAAATCCAGCAAAGTTTGTCCGCGAAGTGCGGCAGGAAATGAAGCGAGTTTCTTGGCCAACACGCAAGGAAACCACCGTTTTCACCACCATGGTTTTGCTTATTGCTGCTCTGGCATCAGTGTTTTTCGTAGTGGTTGATTTAGTCGCTGGCTCGCTGATTCATTACATTATTGGTATATAATTTTAGAAAAATTCTAACTATTTAGGAAATTTTATGGCATTTCGTTGGTATATCGTACACGCTCATTCTGGCTTCGAAAAAAAGATTGCCGAAACCATCAAAGAGCAAGCAATTCAGAAAAATTTGCAGCATTTGATAGAGGAAGTTGTTGTTCCTGTTGAGGAAGTTACAGAAGTTCGTCGCGGTAAAAAAGTGACGGCAGAACGCAAATTTTTCCCAGGATATGTTTTGGTGAAAATGGAGCTGACGGACGAAACTTGGCACATGGTAAAAAATACCCCGAAAGTTTCAGGATTTCTTGGTGGCGGCGGCAAAGGTCGCCCCGTTCCAATCACCGAAAAAGAAGCTGAAAGCATTTTCGCGCAGGTTCGTGAAGGCGTTGAACATCCAAAATCAAAAGTCAGCTTTGAAATTGGCGAAAATGTTAAGATTATCGAAGGGCCATTTGAATCGTTCGTTGGTCTTGTTGAGGGCGTTGATGATGAAAAATCTCGCGTTAAAGTTTCTGTTTCCATTTTTGGTCGCGCAACGCCAGTGGATTTGGAATATACACAAGTAATGAAGGTGGCTTAATTCATGCCAAAAATCACCTTTATATATACCGATGGTCATGAACAAACCGTTGATGTACCAAGCGGCATTTCTGTGCTGGAAGCCGCGCATAAATATTCCGTTCCACTTGAAGGCGCGTGTGAGGGTTCGCTTGCTTGTTCAACCTGCCATGTGATTGTTGCACCTGAGTGGTATGACAAGCTAAAAACCGCAAGCGAGGATGAGGAAGATATGCTGGATTTAGCATTCGGTCTAACTCACACTTCGCGCCTTGGATGTCAGATTATGATGTCGGATGCACTCGACGGAATCAGGGTTTCTCTTCCCTCCGCCACTCGCAATATTATGGTAGATAAAAAATAATATTTTTTATCTAAAATACCCGTTGTTTTTTGAATGCAAAAAATCTACGATGTTTCTCGTTATGTAAATTTTTATCACATAAGGAGCTATGTTGATTTATGATGAAATGCTGTGCAAAGAAAAAATGTTCTGTTATCTCCGTGTTTGCCGTGCTTGCCGCTGTGGCAGCTTTGTGGTTCGTATGGTTTGGAACTGCATCTCTAATCAGCAAAGAATTGGTGGAAGCGCGTTTGCAACAGCTGTCTACACAACTAGCGGAAGCTGGAAATGCCCATGGGAAAGACGCAAAACTGAACTATGGCGAAGTTGAAATTCTTGGCTGGGGATATAATAAACGCGCCGTTATTCATTCTGTTAGCGTTGATATTGCTGGTAAAGGGGCTGGTGATGCTAATAAAGTGTCGGTTTCCGCTGGGAATCTTAGCGTGGAAGCAGATGTATTAAGCAAGCAGCGAGTTGTGTTATCGGCTGCTGATCCAATCAATGTTAGCGATAACTCTGTGCCGCAAATGGTAATAAACCACGCTGAACCTTTCAAATATATCTATTCCGAATCTAGCAATAATGGCAAAAAATCTTTTCAGAGTGATATAATTTTTCCGAAAGAATTGACTATTGAAGAGGCGGCGGATGCTGTAAAAACGGATTCACCTTCTGATGAGTCGCAAGCTAACGCTGCAAATGCGAAAACAGATACGATCTCCGTGAGTTTTGCCGAAGCTCCTAGCGTGCAATTTTTATCCACTCCAGATGATAATGCTCGTTCAATTTCGTATAATTTCTCTGGCGTTGCCGTTTCTGGTGAGAACTATAAAACCTCGATTGCTAGCCTAATCGGTGGTTTTAGCTCAGAAAAAGCACTGCCCGAAGGTAGCTTTTCTGGTAAATACACCTTGTCGGCGGCGGACATTGTGCTTAGCCAAGACTCTAAGGATAGCAAGCCTTATAGCGTGAATGTTGATATTGCATTTACCGCATCTGAAGCGGCGGCAACGCCTGTTGCAGATGTCGCTCCAGAGGGCGCAGCTCCACAAACGGAAACTCCAGTTGTAAAAAACAACGCGACTGTTGCGAAAACAGATGTGATTGTCAATACTGTTACATTTTCCGCGCCTGACTTTAAGCTAAGTGCTAGCGGCAATGTTTCTGCTGGCTCTGACGATCCATTGCCATCTGGTGAAGTTAATCTCAACATAGAGAACTTGCAGCAATTGCTTTCTAGCGAAATAGTTCCAGCAGTAGCTCGCCCATCATTGGAGTCTGCTCTTGAGAAAATTGCTGGACAGCCAATCGCTGGGCAAACTGCGCTTGCCATACCACTAAAACGCGAAAAGAACGGCGTATTTTTCGTTGGGAAAACCACCTTTGAAGAGCTTACAGCTGCTATCCTCGGTGGCGTTATGATGGGCGGTGGGCAAACAGGGACGGCTTCCACTACACCTGCTGTGCCTGACACTATGCCACCTGTTGGTACGGAAACTCCTCCAGCACAACCTGCTACTGATACAGCAGTTAAGCCGTAAGCGACTGCCATGAGCAAAAAGAAATCTGCTGTCGCACAGTTGCCTGAATGGGATTTGTCGGATTTTTATTCAGGAATTGCGGATGCAAAGATTGCCAAGGATTTTTCCAAGCTTGATACGCTTTGCGTTGATTTTGCAAAATCTTATGACGGCAAAGTCGCTAGGCTCACTGGCGCAGAGCTAGCCAAGGCAATATCGCAATATGAAGCGATGCAGGATTTATTTGGTAAGCTTGGCTCGTTCGCCTCGCTGGTATTTGCCAAAAATATGAGCATTCCTGAAAACGCACAGTTTTACCAAAATGCACAGGAAAAACTTACCGTTCTTTCGTCTAAAATTCTATTTTTTACTTTGGCAATAAATGCTGTTTCCGACAAGGAAATGGCGGCTAAACTGAAGGATAAAAATTTGGCGAAATACGCGCCGTGGCTGCGTGATGTTCGCGCCTTTAAGCCATATCAGCTTGATGATAAGCTGGAAAAATTATTGTTGGAAAAGCAAGTCGCGGGGCGGGCGGCGTGGTCGCGCTTGTTTGACGAAACCATTTCTGACCTTCGTTTTCCTTATGAAAAAGAACAGCTAACAGAGCCGCAAATTTTTGATAAACTCTCCAGCAAAGATGCGGCAACTCGCAAAAAAGCAGCACTGGTAGTTGGCGAAGTATTCAGCAAAAACGCCAAGTTATTTACCATGATAACCAACACTTTGGCGAAGGATAAGGCGATTGAGGACGAATGGCGCGGCTTCAAAAAACCGATTTCCTCGCGTAATATCAGCAATTATATTGAAGATGATGTGGTGGACGCTCTGATTTCGTCTGTCCGCAAATCATATTCCGATTTATCGCATCGCTATTACGCGCTGAAAGCTGGCTGGTTTGGCAAAAAAACTCTGGATTACTGGGATAGAAACGCGCCGCTGCCTAGCGATGATGACCGCCGCTATAGCTGGGACGAAGCCAAGGAATTGGTGCTAACCGCATACGGGAATTTTTCACCAGCACTTGCCAAAATCGGCAAAGAATTTTTTGATAAGCCGTGGATTGACGCGCCTGTGCAGGCTGGTAAAGCGACAGGCGCATTCGCGCATCCGACTGTGCCATCGGTGCATCCATATTTACTGGTGAATTTTCAGGGCAAAGCGCGGGATGTAATGACGCTGGCGCATGAGCTTGGGCATGGTGTGCATCAGGTTTTATCAGCGCGGCAAGGTGCGCTGATGTGTGATACGCCGCTGACGCTGGCGGAAACTGCCTCGGTGTTCGGCGAGCAGCTAACCTTCCGCGAGATGGTTCGCCGCGAAAAAGACGAAAAACGCCGCAAGCTGCTAATCGCCGCCAAGGTGGAGGACATGCTGAACACGGTTGTTCGCCAAGTTGCCTTCTGCGAATTTGAGCGCAGAGTTCACGACGAACGGGCGAAAGGTGAGCTATCAACCGAACAAATCTGCGATATATGGATGAGCGTGCAGGGCGAAAGCCTCGGTGACGCTATAAAACTACATGGCGATTACAAATATTTCTGGACATATATCCCGCATTTTATTCACTCGCCGTTTTATGTGTATGCTTATGCCTTTGGCGATTGCTTGGTGAACTCGCTCTATGCGGTTTATGAGGGCGGCAAGGTTAAAGATTTTGAGAAAAAATATCTGGAAATGCTTGAGTCAGGCGGGACGCTGCGCCACAAAGAGCTTCTCGCACCATTTGGGCTGGATGCCAGCAAGCCAACCTTCTGGAAGCAGGGGCTTACAATTATCAGCAGAATGATTGATGAATTAGAAAAATAACAACAGGAACAAAGAATATGACCGCAACACCAACTATCGCCAAAAAAGGCAACTATCCTGTAGAAATTGAAGCTGGCAAAACCTATGCTTGGTGCGCTTGTGGCATGAGCAAAAATCAGCCATTTTGTGATGGCGCACATTCGGGAACGGATTTTTCGCCAATCGTTTGGAAGGCGGAAGAAACGAAAACTGTGCGACTGTGCGGCTGCAAACATAGCAAAAAAGCGCAGTTCTGCGATGGTTCGCATTCTTCACTATAATGGCTAAATATAATGACAGGCGCGACCAAAACACTTATTTTATTGCGGCATGGGCAGGCATTATCCGCCAGCGCAATGGAAAGTGATGCAAACCGCAAGCTTTCAGCGCAAGGGCAGGCGGAAGCGGAAAATGTTGGAAAAATTATCGCGGATAAAAATCTTAAACCCGACCTCGTTTTATGCTCCACCGCCACGCGCACCCGAGAAACTTTGGACGGATTGCATAAATCATTCGCCGCGCCACTAGCTGCTCGCTATGAACAAAAAATCTATTCCGCCTCCGAAAATGAGTTGCTAGCACAAATATCTGCGGTTGCCGATGATGTGAATTCTCTGCTGCTTATTGGGCATAATCCTAGCCTGCACCAGTTGGCTGTGCATCTTGCGAGGCCTGGAAATACACAACTGCGCGATGATTTATGTTTAGGATTTCCGCCCTGCGCTATGGCAGTTTTTGCATTAGAAGGCGGATGGAATAATATTAAAAACGCCAATAGCGAATTACAATTTTTCTCAACGCCAACTAATTCTTAGAAAAATGCGCGGTTAGATTATCCGCCACATTTTTGGAAACAAAATGCGTTACATCACCACCAAGACGAGCGATTTGCTTGACAAAGCGCGATGATATAAAATGTGTGTCCTCTGACGCAGTGAGGAAAATAGTTTCCACATCAGGCTTCAACCGCGCGTTCATACACGCCATTTGAAATTCATATTCAAAATCAGAAACCGCCCGTAACCCGCGAATGACAATATTCGCCCCAACTTCTTCGGCAAAATTCACCAGCAAGCCTGAAAACATGCGGACTTCAACCCGCCGAGCATCATCCCCAAGTGTATTCAGCTCCGCCTCCACCATCTGGCTGCGCTGTACGATGTCGAAGACTGATTCTTTGCCAGTATCAAGCGCAACCGCCACGATTAATCGTTCGGTTACATGCAATGCTCGCTTTATAATATCAAGATGCCCAATGGTTATCGGGTCAAAAGTTCCGGGGTAAATCGCTGTCTTCATAAGAGCCTGCCCATAACAAAAAACTACAACGCAACTTCCGCTTCGGGCATTTTTGCTTCCCACATTTTTTCTAGATTATAATGGTCACGCGCCTCTGGCTTGAAGATATGAACGATGATATCGCCAGCGTCAACCAACACCCAATCACCAGTTTCGCGCCCTTCGGTCGGAACGGAAATATAGCCATTTTGCTTTAGTGCCAACACAACATAATCCGCAAGTGCGCCAACATGCCGCGCAGAAGTACCGCTGGCAACAACCATTATGTCCGCGATGTCAGTCTTCCCCGCCAGATCCACGCTGACTATTCTCTCCGCTTTGTTCTTATCCAAAGCCCCAATAATAATTTTTTCTAGCTGTAACAGGCTTTGTTTTTTTGGTGAAATTTTCGTAGCTATGACGGTTCTCCTTTATAAAAAGCTATTTTTCTGCCCCTATTGTCTCACATAATGGCAAGAAATCAAAGCTTTTTGATGATTTCTTGAATTAATCAAGCACTGTTTGCGAATGATTATCAATTACAAGCAAAAAACCACCTTTAATTTTGTTAAATTGTCACTTTGCCGCGAATTAGAACAAAACCATAAGGTCTTGGAATAGGCTCAATAAGAAGCTCTATCGACTTTTTTTGCCCCACAACCTCCATATCGGCAATTATTTTTCCATCTTGCCCTTGTTCTATTAATTTATTTATAGAAAGCGCGTCATCGTTTGATATTCCTGCATATTGCAAAAAACTACTTACCGAAAGGTCATCTTGGCTAACAAACGAAGGAAACATAGCTTGGAATGAATAAGAAAAATAAAAAACTTTATTATTTACAACATCTATAATCATCACAAAATCATGTTTCATGCCAAGCGCACTGGAAAACAAAGCACTCTTAAACTGAGTCATGCTAAGTATTTTTTTTGTTTTATTAGCAGATGACAAGATAAAAGCACACAACAACACGAGCAATACTATTAATTGCACCATCAACAAAACACGATCATTGATAATAATACCAGCAATGCCAACAGCCAATAATAAAACCATAAAAAGCACATACAGACCAACAGTTGCCCCTTTTTCACGAACAACAAAATCATTTGGCAGATTTCTATTAGTAAAAATATCAGCTGTACGCTTTTCCATGAATCCCCCCCCCAACACTTGGATATTGTAATATTCAGTCACCGTACATGATACAACTAACAGTTTAATATTTTATTAATAGCGAATATTTTCTGGACATAACCTACGCCACCAACGAATCAAGCGGTTTTTGACTGCGCGCGCCAAGCTGCGTAATGATTTCCCCAGCGCAAGAATTCCCCAATTTAGCGCAGGACAGCATATCCCAACCCCGTGAAATTCCGAACAAAAACCCGCTAGCATATAAATCACCCGCCCCTGTAGTGTCCACCACATTATGAATATGGCTAGTCTGCGCTATTTCCACCATCTGCTCGGTCACCACCACGCTGCCTTTTTCACTGCGCGTTACCGCTGCGATTGGCAGTTTGCCGCGGATACTAGCGATTGCATTATCAAAATCTTCCGTTTCATAGAGTGCTTTAATTTCCGCTTCATTGGCAAATAAAATATCAATATCGCCGCGAGCTATTAGCTCAAGAAACTCTGCGCGATGGCGATGTACGCAGAAAGTATCCGACAAGGTGAATGCTACTTTTTTGCCATATTGCTTGGCAAGCGCGATGCTAGCGCGGATAGCGGCTTTTGCTTCTGGCGCATCCCACAAATAGCCCTCAATATATAAAATATTCGAGCGAGCGATTAAATCCGCGTCATTGTCCAACTCAGAAACTAAACCACAAGCACCAAGATAAGTCACCATTGTGCGCTGGGCATCTGGTGTTACGCAAATCATGCAATGCGCGGTGGCTGCCCCCTCTTCCGATGGTTTGCTTGCAAAATAAACACCTGCTGCGTGCAAATCATGGGTGAAAATCGCGCCTAGTTGGTCGCGCTTCACCTTGCCAATAAACGCCGTTTTCGCGCCGAGCGATGCCAAACCAGCCAGCGTATTGGCGCATGAACCGCCCGAACATTCTGTCGTCTGCCCAAGCTTGGCATAAAGCGTACCAGCCGCTGCCTCATCCACCAACATCATCCCGCCCTTGCTCAGCGAATTTTGCGTGAGGAATTCATCGCTGGTGAAGCTCAAAATATCAACAATCGCGTTTCCAATTCCCAAAACATCAAAGTTTTTGGCAAAATTTTTGTCAGAATTCTGTTCCATTTTCATTCTTTCATTGCAAAATTTATAAGGTGAAAAACTCTATAATGGATTAGAGTAATAATGGATTAGAGTAGCATAATCAAACAAAATTCGGCAGTGCCATATTGGCGGTGAGGTAGGGAATACCAACGCTGACGCTGGGGTGTGTGCCGTCGGTGGCGCAGAAGGCTGTTGTGCCGCCGTAACAATCCACACGCCACGCGCTAGTGGTGGTTGCATCCCTGCAATACGCGCTAATGTCAATAATTCCGTCATTTGCCACTGCGCCCGCCAGCAGCGCGGAGTTATATTGCTCCACCCGCCCGCCAGCTTGATAATTCGCGCTACTGCCGCTTACTAATTTTGGTGATTGTTCAGCAATGGTGGTAAATTTATTGCTGCCCGCGCTGGTGGTGTTGCACGGCGGGATGGTGGTGAGGATAATTTTCGCCCCCCGCGCCCGCCACATCCCCGCAATAGTATCCACCCAGCCTTGAACGGAGCTAATAACATTGCTGGCATTATTGGTAAGGAAATCATTCACACCAAGAGCAATAACCACATGGGTGGGGCGTAAGCCCCGCTGAATCTGGCTGTCTATAAAATTCAGTTGTTGGGTTTTATTTGATAGCCAACCCGAAGCCCCCTCACCCGACACTGCAAGCTTGTGAACCGCAACGCCAGCGCGTTTTACAATCGCCTGTTCATACGCGCCAAAACTGGCGTTCAAATCCCCCGTTGTATCCACAGAGCCATAACCCGCCGTGATACTATCACCCAGCAATAGGACGCTGGGAACTCGCCTGCGCGGGATGCCCGTAATCAGGCTTGGCCCGTAAGCAGCAGTACTTGTTCCGAAACCACTAGCGGCATTGCCCGAACCACCAACGAAGGCTAGCGGCGGTGTTGCTTGCGAATGCCCTGTACCGCCCGCGCTTACTGTGATACTGGAGCATTGTCCGCCGCTTATATTGCCATATCCGCCCGCGCCAGAGCCGATATATTCTGCACCCGCCGCCCCTGCGCCCGCTGCGCCATACCACACGGCAAGATTTAAGCCCGCCGTATAGCCAGATCCACCCGCCGCCACGGGAATGGAGGTTACAACCCCGCTGCCATTGACCACTGGCGTTCCCGCCCGTGCGCCAAACGCCAAGCCAACGCCGAGCGTATAATCTTTGCTGGCGTCCGTTCCGCTTATTATGCCGTCTTGGCGAACGGTTGCACCGCCTGTGCTGGTGATAATATTATAACTACCCGCCACGCCATTATCGGCGGCAACGCGGCGGTTGGTAATATAAAAATCCGTGTTCGGCGGGATATATACGCTGGCTTTGCCAACAGCTATTCCCCATTCTTTCGCAACCGTGATTTCCGTCGCGCCATCAAACAGCAAGCGCGTGAACTGCCCGCCGACATATACGCCCGCCCGCAGCACAAAATCATAATAAGCATTTTGCTCGCTATTGGTGCTGATAAGCCCGTTGATAAATACCGCTTCAATCGCCGTGTAGCCCGCCGCTCCTGAGCGATGCTTCGTCCAGCAATTCTGCACCCAATTAACACTGGTGTTATAGTTTGTGGGAATATTGCAGTTATTGGCAACGGCAACACGGCTGTTTGATTTCGCAAAAAGAGTGGGAAGAAGGCTCATATTTATTTTTCCTGCATATCTATTCTGTCATTCCGCCGAAGGGCGGAATCCATGCCTATCTACAAAGACAAAGCCAATTGCATGGCATGGATACCAGCCTTCGCTGGTATGACAATTTTATGTTATTTACAGCGACCTAAGGGCTAGGGTTATAACGGCGTCAGTTGGTGTTTGTGCGCTGGCGGCGGTTAGCTTTAAGAAGCGCAAACCCGCGATGACATTGAAATTATGAATTGGCACATACTTGCTAGCGGCAACGCTTAATGAATAAGCCGAGCCGTAGCCGTCCTGCACACCAACAAATGTTCCGCCCGCGCTGGTGGCGGCTTGAAAGGTGAGGCTGGTCGCGCTGAAATTACTGGGAATAAACAGCCCCACCAGCTCCAAACCGCTTAAGTCAATCACCCCGCTATCGGTTTGTCCGTTGGCGATGGTTGCGGTTAGGTCGTAAAATTTATCACTGCTATAATTTATTTCGCTGGTCATTTTTTCGTTCCTTTTCTATGGTTGGTTTAACTATAACCTATTGTTCTTATGGCTTGGCGTGTCACGGAAGTGTGAAAATGAATAAAAATACAAAAATGGCGATGAATTTACTCGCGGTGGCAGTGGGGATGCTGATGCTCGCTTATGCTTCTGTGCCTTTATACCGCCTGTTTTGTGCGGTGACAGGCTACGGCGGCACGACGCAGCGCGGCGGAGAATTGCCAAAGGAAATTTCGCAGCGCACTATAAAAATTGAGTTCAACGCTGATATTGACTCTGGGCTGAATTGGGATTTTGCGGCTGGCGAGCAGGCAAAAACTGTGCATATCGGCGAGCAATCGCTAACTCACTATGTTGCCCATAACCGCGAAAATCATGCCGTTACTGGGCGATCCATCTATAATGTTCTACCATTTAAGGCAGGAAAATATTTCCACAAAATTCAATGTTTTTGCTTTGACGAGCAAACCCTCGCCGCGGGGCAGAAAGTGAACATGCCCGTGTCTTTTTTTATAGATCCAGCAATGCTGAACGACCCAGAAATGCAAAATGTCAAAATAATTACATTGTCATATACATTTTTTCCTGTAAAAAAGTGACATAATTTTTCATTGAGGAGACCCAAATGTCCGATAATCACAACCACACTCAAGCTCATCCATATCATCTGGTGAACCCAAGCCCATGGCCAGCACTGGCGGCTTTCGCGCTGCTGGCGGTTACACTCGGCGGGGCGATGTTCATGCACCAAAAAACGGGTGGAACATTTCTTTTAGTCGCTGGGCTGTTTGTGGTTATTTATACCTCGTTTGCTTGGTGGCGCGATGTGGTGAAAGAAGGCTTGCATGAACACGCACACACCAGCCCAGTTCGCCGCGGGCTTCGCGCTGGCATGGCGTTGTTCATCGTGTCGGAAGTTTTGTTTTTTGCGGCGTTTTTCTGGTCGTTTTTCAATGCCAGCACCTTGCCAAGATTACCATCCGAAGATATATGGCAAATCGCTGCGGGCATCTGGCCGCCAGCGGGCATTACGCCGTTTGATCCTCTTGATTTACCGTTGCTTAATACCCTCATCCTCCTGCTTTCTGGCACGACAGTGACATGGGCGCATCATGCAATTATGAAAGGCGACAATAAACAAGCGGTTACCGCGCTGTGGTACACAGTTATTCTCGGCTTTTCCTTCACCGCTTTACAAGTTTATGAATATACCCACGCTGCCTTTGGTTTCAAAGACACAGTCTATGCCAGCAATTTTTATATGGCGACGGGTTTTCACGGTTTCCATGTGCTAGTTGGCACGATTTTCCTTGCGGTTTGCCTAGTACGCGCCAAGAAAAATCAGTTCACCCCCGAAGGGCATTTGGGCTTTGAATTCGCCGCTTGGTATTGGCATTTTGTGGATGCGGTTTGGCTGTTCCTGTTCCTGTTTGTGTATCTGGATTTTGCCAATGTCGCTATGCCCGCCTTCACCGCAATTTTCACAGGCACGAATATCGCAATCGCCTTCATAGCGTCGCTAATGCTCGCTGCTTATGCTGGATTTAAGGTGTTAGCAAATGGCGCAAAGCTGCCGAAGAAGCGGCATTGAGGATTATCTAACGCCCCTTCTGTTTTGATCCAGCGTTTCCATTATGAGAATGGTGTTGTGCGCCGCCTCCATCTGTGGTGTTGGTCGCACCAGCACTGTTTAATACTACGGCTTCATTCGCACATAGTTCGCGCAATTGGGCACTAGTTATACTTCGGTTTTCATCAATATCATTGCCAGATTTTGCTGATACTAAAGAACTTGCATAATTTTTTACACCCTCTGGATTAGAAACCTTCCCAAGAAGACTAAAACCAATTTGAAAACTCCCGAAAGAGTTTGTATCAAAGGGTGATTTTATTGTTTTTACTTCTCCATCTGGAAATTGTATTCCAGACACATGCAGGTTTCCGCCAGATATCATACTGTCTTTTATTCCAGCTACAACGACTAACGGTTCACCATTGGGCTTTGAAACTTCTATTGCATATTTAGAGCTTTCCACATCTCCAGCATTCGGATCTACTGGAAAAACTTTTTT
Organism: Rickettsiales bacterium; assembly: GCA_005792635.1. Classification (GTDB taxonomy): domain Bacteria; phylum Pseudomonadota; class Alphaproteobacteria; order Rickettsiales; family SXRF01; genus SXRF01. Next base: position 7,981 of record SXRF01000110.1, on the reverse strand, counting down.
ATCTAAATTCAACTGCTCAAGTTCTCTTCCCTTATACACACGAACATTATAATTTTCTAAAGTTTTATATTCATCAACCATATAATTCTCCTAATTTTTAATAAACGATATAGCACAGTAGCACATAATCCGCTAAATTTATATTAAGATTTCATGACAATTTGGTTAATTTTTGTGTTTTTGGCAGAAAATCAAGCGTCTTCGCTCTGCCTACCGAATTGCATCTGGCGATAGGACAGTGCCTCGCCGATATGTTGGTGGCTAACGGTTTCGCTGCTCGCAAGGTCGGCTATGGTGCGTGCCACGCGCAGCACACGGGTATAGCCACGCATAGAAAGGCGGAGTTGCTCGGTTGCCTGTTCCAATAGTTTTTTGCCGCGATCGTCTGGCACAACGAGGCTGTGCAACGCCTCCCCCGTCAATTCCGCATTGGTGCGCTGCATCATTTGCATTTTCGAAAAACGAGCTTTCTGCAACTCCCGCGCCGCCCCTACCCGCGCACTCACCGCCGAGCTTGGCTCACCGCCGCTTGTTCCCAGCATATCCAAAGTGGAAACTTCAGGCAGTGAAATCGCCATGTCAAATCTGTCAAACAGCGGCCCTGAAATTTTTGATTGATAATCCACCGCGCAGCGCGGAGCTTTGTTACACGCCCTGCCCGCATCATCCAGATAGCCGCAGCGGCAAGGGTTCATCGCCGCAATAAGCTGAAAACGAGCTGGATAGGTCACATGCGCCTGTGCGCGGGCGACGGAAACTGTGCCTGTTTCCAACGGTTGGCGGAGCGACTCAAGCACAGCGCGGGGAAATTCTGGCAGTTCGTCAAGAAACAAAACGCCGTGATGCGCCAGCGAAATTTCCCCCGGAAGTGCGCGTTTGCCACCACCAATCATAGCGGCGGGTGATGCTCCATGATGCGGATCGCGAAATGGGCGACGCGCCGACAACCGCCCGCCAGCCAGCTTGCCCGCGATGCTGTTTATCATGCTGACTTCCAGAATTTCCCGCGCATCCAGCGGCGGCAAAATGCTCGGCAAACAACTAGCCAGCATGGATTTCCCCGCCCCCGGTGGCCCAAGCATCAGCAAATTATGCCCACCCGCCGCCGCCACTTCCAACGCCCTCCGCGCCGCCAATTGCCCGCGGATTTCCGCCATGTCCGTGCCGCGCATGGGCAGTTCCCGCGTTTCGCATTCGGGCGTGGTTAGCACCTGCGTTCCCTTGAAATGGTTGGTAAGCGCGAGCAGCGACGATGGCGCAAGCACGCAGTCCAAACCAGACCACGCCGCTTCCGCACCGCAAGCTTTCGGACAAATCAGCCCCATATTTTGTGAATTAGCAAACATCGCCGCTGGTAAAACGCCGCCAACTGGCGAAATCGCGCCGTCCAGCCCCAGCTCGCCAAGGGCAACAAAATTCGCCAGTTCCTCAGCTGGTAAAACGCCCATGCTGATGAGCAAACCAATGGCAATTGGCAAGTCAAAATGGCTGCCTTCTTTAAGTATATCGGCAGGTGCAAGGTTCACGATAATGCGCTTCAGCGGCAGCGAAAGCCCAAGAGCATGAATGGCGGAGCGCACTCGCTCCCGCGATTCAGCAACCGCCTTATCAGGAAGCCCAACGACAGTAAAAGACGGAATCCCTGAAACCATCTGCACCTGAACATCAATCGCTGTTGCCTCAATCCCCTCAAACGCTACTGTGGCGACATGCGCGACCATTATTTATGCTCCGTGAGAAGAAAATCCATAATAGACAAAAGCTGCTTTTTAAGAACTGGCAAATCATTATCCAAAACATCCTGCACAGTTTGCACATTAATGTTTCCATAGTCATGCACAATACGGTGGCGCATATTTATAATTGCATCCCAAGGTATTTCGGAGTGCTTTTCTCGCTGTGTTTGTGAAATTTTATTTGCGGCTTCGCCAATTATCGCAATGTTATAAAGCACAGCATGAAGGGTCATTTTGCTTTTTAGATCAGATATTTTATAATCTTCAATATCAGATATTGCGCCCAGTATATCTTGAAGTCTGACCAAGTCGGGATTGATTTTTTTCATAGTGGTAATGCTTCTGACAATATATATGGTACAAAAATTGGTTTAATCGCCATATCATCCAAAACATCAACTTTACTGCCTAAAAGCTTGCCAACTTCAACTTCAAACGCGGATATGTCTAATAAAGAACAACCTTTTTCGGCATGAACTAACAAGTCAACATCACTATCATCCCCAGCGTCCCCGCGCACAGTTGAGCCAAAAACGCGCACATTGCCCAGCTTGTGTTTTTCTGCAAGCTGGATAATTTTAGGTGCATATAGTGTCTGTAATGTCTGTAAATTCATGTGGTAATTTTATAGGCGCAAATAGAAAAAGTAAATATTTTATTCAGAAATCGAACAACAGCACACGGGCTACCATCAGGCAAGACCTCTGCTTTGCGAAACTGGGGGATTATTACTCCCGAATAACATCTCAACGAAACTATCGACAAATCCTTTTGCAGGTTTTTCATAGCCTCTATTCGGCAAAAATGGGTTAGGAACACGCACAACACCTTCGCTTACCATAGGGAATTCTCCCTCTAGAATAGCGTGATACACCTCTTTGCGCTCAAGCAACATATCACGAACGCTCTTACCGCTTTCTAACCCGTTTATTATTTCATCCAGCCCCAAGCTTTTTTGCTTTTCCAATGGTGATATTTCTTGGTTGACGCGCACATGCAAATGCAGAGTTGCGGTTTCTAAACTCACCACCTCATGAAAAAACAAATCAACTTTGTCGCTGTGGGTTACGCCATATTCTTTGTATAAATTCTCCATAACCATAGCTTTTAGACTTTTAAGCCACGGCACATTCTCGCTTCGCAAATCCAGCACCGATGTTAAGTAAGGCACGCCAGTTTCCGCCTCGGTTTCCCTTATCCTTTTTTGTTCATTATGCCGCGCAGCACTACTGGTTCTTTCCAAATCTGGCGCGTAATTATAGATTTCCTTTATTTTTTCTGGGTGTTTGCGCACCTCTGGATCAGCAAACACTGATTCCTCCAACTGCTTGGGATGTACAAACCAAACATTCAAGGCCAAACCGCCACTTCTTGATTTATAGCCTTTGGGGTCTTCCACCAATGAATTTGCATCTATATATGGGCTATTAGGTATCAAAACCGCGCTTCCATCCTCATTCCAAGAAACAAGGTCGGGACGCCTGAGCAATAACTTAAAATCATCGCTTTTTGGACTTCCAGCAAGAAATTCGCTAACAAAATTAGGATTACCCTTAACTTCGTGATCTTGTTGCTGCATCAAATCAAGGTTTTCAGGGGTCAGATTAACCCTATACAGAAATGGCTTCTGCATTTGCTTCATGTCAAGATGGTGTGTTGCGTATTGCGCCATAAGTCCAAATATCTAAATTTTCCTGAACTGTATCACAAAAGCCACAGATATGCAAGATAGGCCTTATTTTCCCTCTGCCAGCAGTTCGTCCCGCGCTTTTTTCATCTGTGCGAAATCATCGCCAGCGTGATAGCTACTGCGGGTTAGCGGCGTGCTGGCGACCATCAGAAAGCCCTTTGCCTTGGCTTGGCGGGCGTAATATTCAAACTCTTCGGGCGTTACAAAGCGGTCAACGGGCGCATGGTTTGGCGTTGGTTGCAAATACTGCCCGATGGTCATAAAATCCACCTCTGCCGAGCGCAAATCATCCATCACCTGCAAAACTTCTTCCTTGCTTTCGCCCAGCCCCACCATAATCCCCGACTTGGTGAAAATGCTGGGGTCTAGCTCTTTTACAGTTTTGAGCAGGTGCAAAGAGTTAAAATATCTAGCCCCCGGCCGAATTGATTTATAGAGGCGCGGCACAGTTTCAATATTGTGGTTATAAACATCGGGGCGGGCTTTTACGACAACGGCAACACAGTCCTCTTTCCGCAGGAAATCAGGGGTTAGCACCTCAATCGTGGTTTTGGGTGCGCGTTTGCGTAGCGCGGTTATACATTGTGCGAAATGTTCCGCGCCGCCGTCAGGCAAATCGTCGCGGTCAACCGAGGTTATCACCACATGGTTTAGTTTTAGCTCGCCGATTGCCTGCGCCAGATTTTCTGGCTCATGCGGGTTTAGCGCGTTTGGCACACCAGTTTTGATATTGCAAAAAGCGCAAGCCCGCGTGCAGGTATCGCCCATAATCATTACGGTTGCGTGTTTCTGACTCCAGCACTCGCCGATATTCGGGCAAGCTGCCTCCTCGCAAACCGTGTTCAGCTTTAGCTTATGGATAATATCCTTGGTTTCGGAATATATACCCTGCGCCGAGCCACCAGCAGGAACGCGCACGCGAATCCAGTCGGGTTTCTTTGCGGGTTTTTTAGAAGAATTTTGTAATTTTGCTTCAGCCATTCGGACGCACCAATTTTCCATGGAGGAAATCGTGCAATACGCCAGCAATTAGCCCTTCTGGACTCAAACCAGCAATGTGCGATTTATGTATCAAAATATCCTCATCATCCAAGTGAATAGCCACAGATAACGCCTTTGGCTCCTTTATAATTCTAACTTTTGCTTTTTTAAGAACAGAAGGCGGCGGAAGAAAATCTTTTGGTAAAGGAGTTCCAAAGACTGGATCATCGCCCCCCCATGGGCTTTCTTCGTAAATCACTTTGCTTTTTGTTTTTTCATTTTTTGTTTTTTTCATATTCTTTTTTCCCCTTCCTCCAATATGCTGCTCCAAATATCCTAATTATTTCTCCGCGATATGTAAAACGAACAGTCATAACTCTATCACCCACCTTCCCCAAGCATACCAATCTTTCCTCTTTTTTGCTATGTTTTATATCGGGTAAAAGCAAATAATTTTCATCTTCAAATGCTTTTATAGCGACAGAGAAAGACACTCCGTGCTTAGCAATATTTTCTCTTTCTTTATTATCATCCCATTGAAACACAACCATTTCATTGCCTTGTTGATTACCCTGAGTGATGCCAAATGGTTTAGGCTTGTTTTTTAACAAAAAGCCTCAACTAACTCTTGCCATTTAACAGCATTTAATATAGAAATCCACTCTTTAGTATAATTTATGGAGTTAAAATATGGCACGCGTTACCGTTGAAGATTGCATTTTACAAGTTCCAAATCGTTTTGAGCTGGTTTTGCTGGCTTCGCAGCGTGCCAAGCAGATTACTTCTGGTAATCCGCTGACTATTGACCGCGATAATGACAAGGATTCCGTGGTTTCTCTGCGCGAAATCGCCGATAAAACCATTGATCTTGAAGCAATAAATGAGGATTTAATTCAGAGCTTCTTCAAACGCCCGATTTCTGATATTGCTGACAAAAAGCTACTCACCAATGGCGAGGAAATCCCTGCTGATGTTGAGGAAGCCTTTAAGGATGCCGCTTCGCAGGTTAATATTCCACAAGCCAGCGTCGAAGGTGAAGACGGAATGTCATTTGGGGACGAAAATATTGAAGCAGAAGACTAAAAACATTCTCAACAATGAAAAAGGCGTGGTGCTAATTGAATTGGCAATCGCGCTTCCTGTTTTGTTGCTCATCATACTTGGTGGCATTGAGATTGGTTTATATTTCAGCAAAAAACACATTGTCGCCCGCGCCGTTGATTCGGTTATTATTCCTCTACAACTTAACCCAAGCGACAAAAAACGCGAAATAGAGTCCACGATTCGCGGGTCGGGCATGGGGATGGTTGATTTTTCTGCGGGCAATAATTCGGGTAATTATATATGCGCCAAAGCCTATCAAAAGCTGGAAGTCGCCCAGCAAAGCACCTGTAACGCGGCGAGTGGCTGGCATCCTGAAGCTTCATATTGGCTGTTAAACCCTAACAAACCGTATTATATAGCGATTGCCGCTCACGCAAAATATAAAAGCTTTTTTGGGGTGGGAAAATTTCTTCCTGACATCAATGAATGGCATGTTTTTCAAGTAACACCACCCACTATATCAATCCCTGTAAATACACCAATACCACAGCCAACAACTGATGAAAAGCCACCAACAATTGCGCCACCGATGGATAGTAATCAGAATTATAACCCAAACTCCATAGACGATCAGGAGTTAAATAACGCGCTCAAGGATTTACAAAACACCCTCCGCAATTCACCAATTTTTCAGCAACAACGCTAGTAATAACCTGAGTTCGGGATAAGATCTTGTCATACCAGAAGCCAGTTTTCCCCAAGAGCGTAGCGATTGGATAGGAAAACTGAGCTATCTGGTATCCAGACTTTCTTTAGTGCTGGATGCCAGATAGCTGATTTTGTAACGATTTTTTACAAAAATCTAACAAAACCTAGCTTCTGGCATGACAAATCAATAAGTTAGGTTTTTCTTATCCCGAGTTCAGGTTAGTAATAGCTACAAATACGGGTCGTCTTTCAGAAGATAGTTCTGCATATAGTCCTTCACGCCATCTTCAAGGCTGGTGAACGGATAGTTATATCCCGCAGCGAGCAGCTTATCCATCTTCGCCTCGGTGAAATATTGGTATTTTTTGGTGAGTTCTGGCGGAATTTCTATATATTGAATACGGGCATCATGTCCAAGTGCGGAAAATATCGCCTTTGCCATGTCGTTAAAGCTCCGCGCCGTGCCAGTACCTAGGTTAAACAAACCAGAAACCTTTGAATTTGCCAAGCACCACATCAAAACGCGAACAATATCCTTAACATAAATCACATCGCGCTTTTGCCCACCATCGGGATAGGCAGGATTGCTCGAACGAAAAAGCTTTATGCTTCCATGAGCTACGGCGTTAGGGGCAATTTTTGAAATCACGCTACGCTGTTCGTCCTTGTGATATTCATTTGGCCCATAAGTGTTGAAAAACTTGAAGCCCACCCACTGCGGAAGGCTGATTTCCCCCCTTGCCGCCGCATTTGCCACATGTATATCAAATAAATTCTTGCTCCAACCATACGCGGAAAGCGGGCGCAGAGTATGCAAATATTCCAAATCTGTGCGGTCTTCAAAACCTTGGCTGCCATCACCATAAGTTGCCGCAGCAGAGGCATACACCAAGCGCACCGACCGCGCATTGCACCACCGCCAAAGCTTCAGCGACAAAGCAAAATTTTCTTTAAGCAGCGCGTCTATCCGATTCTCAACCGTGGAAGAAATTGAACCAAGGTGATAAATCATCTCCAGCCTATTGTGATTAGCTTCCAACCAGCCAAACAGCTCATCAGGTGAAATAATCTCATAAACAGGGTGTTTGCTCAAATTGCGCCATTTATCACCAACACCAAACTGGTCGCACACCACAACATTATACGCGCCAAGCCGCACCAACTCCGCCACCAAGTTAGAGCCGATAAACCCACCACCACCCGTCACCAGAATTGTTTTCATATATTTTTCAGCCTGTTATACATATATTATAGGTTGCAATTAGAGCTTTCCAAAGACCTTCAGCGATTATATAACACTACCCATTAAGAAATCGTAAAAATCATCCGTAATGAGCTAAAAATGGTAAAATCTGTGGCAAAATCTGCAAAAAAATCTGCGCCAACTGTTGCTAAAGCCCCAACCATTGGCTTTGTGAGCCTTGGGTGCGCGAAGGCTTTGGTTGATTCCGAGCGCATTCTCACCCAGCTTCGCGCTGAGGGCTATGAATTCACACAAGAATATGGAAAATCTGATGTTGTAATCGTCAATACTTGCGGTTTTCTGGATTCTGCGCGGGAAGAGTCACTCGGCGCAATCGGAGAGGCACTCGCGGAAAACGGCAAGGTTATTGTCACAGGCTGCATGGGCGCAACACCAGAGCTAATCCGCGCAAAATTCCCGCAAGTTCTCTCCATCACAGGGCCGCAGGATTATGTTTCCGTGGTTTCCGCCGTGCATAAAGCCATTCCGCCGCTACACGCGCCATTTGTGAATCTTGTGCCGCCGCAGGGTATCAAACTAACTCCTCGCCATTACGCTGACTTAAAAATTTCCGAAGGT